>NZ_SMKB01000169.1:0-15998 GCF_004348575.1 Actinomadura sp. 7K534 | reverse complement strand
GGGGGTGCCGGGGTCGCCGAACTTGCCGTCGGAGCGGCGCGGGGCCACCGGCGCCGGCAGGACCCGGCCGCCGGCCAGGCCGAGGAACCCGCCGACGAACAGCAGGGTCAGGCCGATGAGGATCGCGCCGCCGGGGATGAAGCTGCGCACCATGTTGATCTTCAGTGCGGTGCTGTTCGCCACGTCGACCGCGGCCTTCTGGTCCTTGTCGACGGTGATCAGGTCAGCCTGCGCGGCGATCATCTTGCCCTTGCCGTCCTCGGTCTGGACGGTGCTGCGGATGTTCCTGCGGTGCTTGACCGGCACTCCGGTGCGGGGGTCCACCCAGACCGTGTTGTACGCCTCGGTGTAGCGGGCCACCTTCTGGTCGCCGGCGTCGTCGGGCAGGCCGAGCATCTTGGCCGGCAGCTTGGTGTCCATCTCGGCGGTCTTGGTCAGCGGGATCGTCTGGGTGAAGCGGTAGGTCGTGAGCCCGTGGACCTTCTCGACGGCGTTGAACTCCATCGGCGCGATCTGCTTGGTCGTCGTGTCGAAGACCGGGTAGTCCTTCTTCTCGACGTTCCCGAGGGGCAGCAGCAGCCCGTAGCTCCCCGCCATCCGGACGCCGCTGTCGCCGTCGACGTTCGTGCCGCAGCAGTCGGTCAGGACGCTCGTCCGCCGGTCGAAGGCGAGCCGGTACGCCTGGATCTGGATGGGGTTGTCGGGGTTGTCCGCGTCGTAGATGTTGGTCGTCGAGTCCCAGACGGCGATGTCGTCGTCGCCCTCGTTGGCGCGGACGTCGCCGCGGACGGTGCTCTTCGCCTGGAGGGTGACGCCCGTCTTGGTCTTGAGGTCGGCCTGGTCGAAGTACGTGGCGTTCTCCGACTCCAGGAGCGTCACCTGGTAGCGGTTCAACGGCGCGACAATGACCTGCTCGGCCACATAGAAACGGACCAGGGGCGCGAGCGTCAGGAAGAACGCGCCAAGGCCGATCAGGAGCAGTCCGATCGGTCGCCGCATAAATACCTCCGGGGGGTATGCCGTGAATCGCGGGCCGGGGAGGCCTTTTGTCGGCAGGTGCGCGTTACCCTACAGGACGCCGTACTGGCCGGTAAGCTCCCTTCCGCAGCTCAGCCCCGATCCGCGAAGCCCACATCGGCCTTCGGACCGGACGGGGCCCCGAACACAGCGAGGTGGCGATGACCTCGGCGCCCCCCACGCCGGACCGGCTGTCACCCGTTCCCGGGGACCGCGCCCCCCTTCCGCACCGGGCCACGCTGGCGCGGTCGGTGCGGCTGCTGAGCGCGTTCCGGCGCGAGAACACCGATCCCGGTTACTTCTACGAGCTGATGGCACGTGACACCGTGGCGCAGCTCGGCGCGTACACCGACCTGGCCGGCGCGACGGTCATCGACGTCGGGACGGGTTCGGGCTTCTTCGCGCACGCGCTGACCGCGGCCGGAGCGCGATGCGCGGGCATCGACCACGACCTTGCCGCGCTGACCGCGCACGACGGAACAGCGCGGAACACGTTCGTCGGGTCCGCCCTCGCGCTCCCGTTCCGCACCGGCTCCGCCGACGTGTGCTTCTCGTCGAACGTGCTGGAGCACGTCCCCGATCCGTGGCGGATGGCGGACGAGATGCTCCGCGTGGTCCGCCCCGGCGGGACGGTGTTCCTCTCGTTCACCAACTGGCTGTCCCCGTGGGGCGGGCACGAGACCTCGCCGTGGCACTACCTCGGCGGCGACCGGGCCGCCCGCAGGTACGAGCGCCGGAACGGCCGCCCGCCGAAGAACAGGTACGGGCACAGCCTGCATCCGGTGTCGGTGTCGGCGGCCATGCGGTGGGCGCGCGGGCGCGAGGACGCGGACGTCGTCGACATCCGGCCCCGCTACCACCCGCGCTGGGGCGGATGGATCGTCCACGTCCCGGGGCTGCGGGAGTTCGCCACCTGGAACCTCGTGCTCGTCCTCAGGAAGAAGGGCACGTGAGACCCGCCGCGCAGACCGCCCGGCCGGCGCCGCCGCCCATCTCCGGGCACCAGCCCACGCTCGAAGGCGTGCGCGCTGTCGCGGCGCTCAGCATCCTCGTGTACCACGTCGCCTCCACGGCCGGCACCCTCACCAAAGAGGACACCATGGGGTGGCTGTTCAACGGCGGCCAGGTCGGCGTCCCCGTCTTCTTCGCCCTGTCCGGGCTCCTGCTCTACCGTCCGTGGGCGGCGGCGGTCCTCGACGGGCGGGCCGCCCCGCGCATCGGTCTCTACCTGCGCAAGCGCGTGTTCCGCATCATGCCCGCCTACTGGGCCGTGATCATCTGCTTCATGGTCACGGCGGGGCGGGACCACATCGGCGACCCCGTCACGTGGGTCTCCCTCCTCACCGTCGCGCAGACCTACTTTCCCGACATGTGGTGGGAGAGCGGGCTCGGCCCGGCGCATCTGGGGCAGCTGTGGAGCCTGGTGGTCGAGGTCGCCTGGTACGTCTCGCTGCCGTTCACGGCGGCGGTCCTCGGCTGGTACGCGCGGCGGAAGCGCACCAACGACGTCGGCGTCCGGGCGAAGCGCCTCCTGGTCGGCATCGGCGTGTACGCCGCGCTGTCCTTCCCCTACACGGCCCTGATGTTCTTCCCGGAGCGGAACCCGGAGCTGGGCCTGTGGCTGCCGAGGTTCTTCGTCTGGTTCGCGATCGGGATGGCGCTCGCGGTGGTGACGGTGTGGGCCCGGCTGGACGAGCGGCGCCCCGTGGCGGTGGTGTGCCGGGCCGTGTCGGACTCGTGGGCGGCGTGCTGGGTGGCCGCCGCGATGCTCTACGTGGTGGCGGCCACGCCCGCGACCGGCCCGCTCACCCTGCTGATACCGAACGGGTTCTGGACGTCCACCCTGCACCTGGTCGTGGGCGGGCTGTGCGCGGCGGCGCTGCTCGCCCCGGTGGCGCTGGCGCCCGCGGGGCACCCGGCGCTCGGCGCCGCCCTCGCCAACCCGGTGATGGGGTTCCTCGGCCGGATCTCCTACGGCGTCTTCCTGTGGCAGCTGCTGATCATCGTCGGTTGGTACGAGGCGACGGACCGGGTGTTCCGGGGGGACGTGGCAACGGATTTGCCCCTGTTGACCGCGGCGACCATCGCAGCGGCGACCGCGAGCTACTACCTGCTGGAGCGTCCGGTCCAGCGGCTGACCCGCCGGGACCGTCCCCGCCGGGCCCCTGCCCGGGAGCCGTCCAGCTGAGCGCGATCGGCCCGCGCGAGTCGCCGCCCGGCGGCCGCGGCCGCCACAGTTCCGCGGCGATGCGCCCGGCGATGACGAGGCCGAGCAGCTGGGGCGCGACGTCCCCCAGGGGGCCGGACGGCGCGGCGGGGTTCTCGATCAGGTCGAACCAGGCGCCGGCGGCGAGGCATCCCGTCCCGGCGAGCATCGCGATCGCGATCGTCCACGGCGACGCCACGGCCCGCACGACGGCGGACCGGCGGGTGCGCGCCCAGCCGCAGACGGCGGCGACGCCGACCGCGACGGCCAGGCCGGGCAGCCCGGCGACCCAGCCGCCGATCGCGGCCGCGAGCCCGATCGCCGCCCAGGCGGGCCATCCGGTACCGGCCACCGGCGTCCGCCCCGGCCGCGGCAGCGGACCGCGGCGGTCGCCGGACCCGCGCCGGGCGGGCCAGACCGCGACGATCAGCAGCAGGATGAGCAGGTTGAGGCCGGCGACGACCGCGACCCGCTGCGCCCGGTCGGGACCGTAGGTCAGCTCGACGGCGCCGGCGGTGCCCGCGGGGACCAGCCAGCCCTGCTTCCATCCGTCGAGCCGGACGGGCCGCAGTTCGCGGCCGCCGACGGTCGCGGTCCACCCGTCGTTGAAGTTCTCGTTCACGGTGAGGAACGAGGCCGCCGCGGCTTCCACCTCCAGCCGGCGGGTGCCCGCTCCCCAGCTGAGGATCTTGACCGGCTGCGGCGGCCGGGCCCCGGTCTCCTCCGCGGGCTTGGCGCCGACCGTCGCCGTGTCGATCCGGTAGGAGTCGAGGGGCATGCCCGACAGCCGGTTCGCGCCCTCCTTGAGATTTGCCTGCTTGCACGCGCTGAACTTCAAAGGGCGGCCCGCGAGCAGGTCGCCGAGCGTGCCGGTGGCCTCCGTCTGGATGGCGGCCTGCGCCCCGGCCCCGCCGGCGAGGAGTTTCGGCCCGTACCCGCACCGCAGCTTGAGCGGGTAGGCGCGCACGTCGGGCATCGGATCCACGCCCGCGATGACCAGGTCGGTGAGCTGGACGGGCTGGATCTGGCCGCCCCGGAAGAAGGTGATCTTCAGCCGGTCGGTGGTCATCGGGGCGAACGACAGCCGGCCCGCGGCGTCCGCCAGCCCCTCCCGGACTTCGCCGCGGCCCCCCTCGACCTGCACCCGGATCGGGCCGGACACGCTGGGCGGACGCTGGAGGGTGATCGCGGAGACCCGCGTGCGGCGCTGCCACCGGACGCTGAAGACGGGGGTGCTCTCGTCCTCCGACGCGATCCAGGTCGTCGCCGGGTCGCCGTCGAAGCCCGACCGCGCCTGGGCGGCCGGGTGGCCGGAGATCGCCGAACTGGCGGTGACGGCAGGCTGGCCGTCGACGCTCGTGTACCGGCCGATCAGCGCCAGGTCGGTGAGGACGGCCGTGCCGGTGATGGGGGCCTTGCCGGACGTCGCGGACGTGAACGTCCGGTCGAAGGCGGCTCCCTCCTCGTCATCGGCACCGAGGTCCTCCGAGCACACCCAGCGCTGCTCGCCCTCCATGCACTCGTCCCTGGCCCCGGGCCGCCGGTTCATCACGTACGTGGCCGGGCCGTCGACCCCGGACGGCGCGGGCATCGTGAACGTGCGGGTCGGCTGGACCCCGCCGATCGCCACCTCGGACACGGCCGCGCGCGCGAAGTCCGGCACGGCCGCCTTCGACGTGAGGCCCGTGATGCGCAGCCGCAGCCAGCGGGTGGGGCCGTCCGGCACGCGGAGCGGCTGGGCCAGCGCCGTCCGCTGGACGTCCTGCTCCACCGCCCCGCCCTCGGTCTCGACCCGGACCCGCCCGACCGGCGGGCCCAGCGCGGGGTTCTGGACGAACGCCGCCGTCAGGCTGCCCACGTCCCGCGGCGCGTCGAAGTCGACGCGCAGCCACTGCCCGACCGGGCCGTCCCACCCGCCGGTCTCCCAGGCGGTGAACTGGTTCCCGTCGAACGCGGCGTAGGGGTACGCGGCCGGCTTCTGCGACTGCGCGAACGTGTCCTCGTCCGCCGCCGAGGAGGAAGCCGTGATGTCGCGGACGCCGCCGCCGTAGCCCACATGGGTGGCGTACCGCTTCCAGCCCTCGTCGAGGACGTCGGTGGCCTGCCGCCGGTGCCGCGCGGACAGCGTCGGGGACGTCTGGTGCAGCTCGCCGAAGTTGCGGCGGATCAGCCGCGGCGAGTCGGTCACCACGGGAGAGCCCTGGAGATCGGGGGCGTCGCCGTTCAGCAGGACGGGTCCCGCGGGGAGCGCGCCGTCGTCCGCCATGGCGAGCAGCGACTCCGGTCCCCCGTACACGCGGACGGGATCGGACGCGGCGGCGAGGTTCGCGACGGCCTCGGCGCCCTCGACCTCGAAGACCTCCAGCGCGGGCCGCGGCTGGTCGAGGGCCGACACCGCGTCGCCGTTGTCCCAGCCCACCGGCTGACCGAACGCGGCGACCCGGCGCAGGCCGGGCGACCCCTCCAGGGCCTGGTTGACGCGGGACGGCCACGCGCCGCGCAGCGTCTCGCGGCGCAGGTCGTTGCGGACCAGCACGTACCGGATGCCCATCCGGCCGAGGAACTCGCTCAGCCCCGGCGACCCCTGCCCCGACCGGACCTGCAGGTCGATCGCGTCCAGCGCGCGGGTGTAGCCGGGGGAACCGGCGGGGACGAGCTGCCGGACGCCCCACCGCGCCGTCAGCAGCGGCTGGACGATGTCGTCCATCGGCCGGCCCCACAGGTACTCGCCGAACGGCGCGCCCGGCACGGCCAGCACGCCCTGCTGCCCCGCCCGCGCGTTGATCCAGGACGCCGCGTCCCGCCAGTACCGGGGGACGTCCTGGAACTCCCCCGGCCCGCTCAGCCCGCGCGAGACGGCGGTGAGCCCGATGCCGCCGATCGCGACGGCGGCGAGGACGGGCAGGCTGACCAGGGTCTTCCACGCTCCGCCGCCCAGCGGCGACCCGGTGCCGAGGCTGCGGACCCGGCCCTCCCGGCTCCGGCCGGTCGCCACGACGAGCAGATGCGCCAGGCCGAGCGCGAGCGGCAGCCGTACCACCGCGTCGAACTTGTGCAGGTTGCGCAGCGGCCCGAGCGGACCGTCCAGCAGGTCGCGCAGCTGCCCGGCCAGCGGGCCGGGGACGTCGCTGAGGTGCCCGGCGGACAGGATCGCCAGCCCGGCCAGCAGCGTGACCAGCAGGAACGTCCGCTCCGGCAGCAGCCGGCCGAGCAGGCCCGCCAGGCCGAGCGCCGCGACCACGCCGGTGCAGATGATCGGCACCGGGCTGACCGAGAGCGCGAACCCGACCGGCCACCCCACCTGCCCGTCGATGATCAGGTAGTTGACCCAGCGCTCCGCGCCGCGCAGCACGTTGATCAGGCCGGTGGGCCCGGTCGTCGTCTCGGCCCGCTCGGTGTAGGTGAGCCACGAGAACCCGTACGTGCCGGTGAGCAGCAGCGGGACCAGCCACCAGGCCGTCGCCGCGGCCGTGGCCGCCGACCACCACGCGAGCAGCCGCGGCCGGAACGACCCGCGCGGCCGCGTCGCGATGTACAGGAACGGGACGACCAGGACGGCGACGGTCGCGGTCGCGTTGATGCCGCCGCAGCAGGCGATCGCCAGCCCCGACCGGGCGGCGGCCCGCAGCCGCCCGCTCTCCCCGGACGCCGCGCCGACCAGCGGCAGCACGATCCACGGCAGCATCGCGACCGGCATGTACTCCGAGGAGATCTGCCCGAGCGTCGCCAGCCCGCTCGGGGCGAGCGCGTAGGCCATCGCGGCGAACATGCGCGGCACGGACGACGCGGCGCCGGAACCGCCGAGGCCGAGCCGCCCGGCCAGCCGGTAGGTCCCGACGAACGCGAGGCACAGCAGCAGCGACGTCCAGAGCCGCTGCGTGATCCACGCGGGCATCCCGGCGACGTCGCCGAGCGCGAAGAACGGGCCCATCGGGAACAGGTAGCCGACGGCCTGGTTCTGCAGCTGGCCGAACTGCTCCGGGTCCCACAGGTGCAGGGCGCGCCCCAGGAACCCGAGCGGGTTCACCGCCATGTCGATCTTGGTGTCGGCGAGGATCTCGCCGGGCCGGGTGCTGAACGCGATCGCGACGAGCGTCAGGCAGCAGGCCAGGACGCGCAGCCGCTCCCGCAGCCGCTCGCCGATGTCCGCGCCGTCCGGCGGCCCGCCGCCGGGGACGGGCTGTCGGGGCGTGCCGGCGCGGGGCGGATTCGCCTCTCCCACGGCCATGCTCGCGCTCTGCCCCTTTCTGCCCGCCCCGGGGATGTCAGCCCGGGTGCCCGTCACCGTACCGCCGGCCCGGAAGTGCGAAGTCGTCCGCCGGCGCGGGTTCGGCGGTGAGGAGGCCGCGCATCCGGCCCGCCGTCCGCGCCCAGTCGAACTGCCCGGCCCACGCCCGGCAGGCGGCGGCGATCTCCGCGCGGCGCGCGGGGTCGGCGAGTTCCTTGAGCGCCCGTTCGACGACGTCGGCCTGGTCGTCGCCGGAGTGGACGAGCCATCCGGTGACCGTGTCGCGGACGGCGTCGCGCAGGCCGTCCACGTCGTGGGCGACGGTCGGGACGCCGAGCGCGGCGGCCTCGATCACGCTGAGGCCCCAGCCCTCGCCCTGGGACGTGCTGAGGTGCAGGTCGGCGCGGGCGACGAGGGCGGCCTTGACCTCCTCGGCGACGTAGCCGTGCGCGATGACGACGCCGTCCAGGCCGCGCTCGGCGATCCCGGCGGCCAGCGCGGGCGCCTCCGGACCGTCCCCGACGATGTGCAGCCGCAGCCCCGGGCGGGTCTCCGCGAGCCGCCCCGCGAGGTCGAGGAGGAGGTCGAGGCGCTTGTGCGGGACGAGCCGGGTGACGCAGACCAGGTCCGGGTCTCCGGCGGGCTCGGCGAGCACCCCGCCGGGCCCGGCGACCGCCGTCCCGTTGGGGACGACATAGGCCGGTCCCGTCCAGCCCAGCCGTTCCCGGACCGCGCGCAGCGTGGACGGTGAGACGACGGCGAACGCGTGCCGACGGTACGTCCAGCGGCTCACCGGGCCCTCCAGCACGCGTCCTAGCCAGGCCAGCCATCGCGGGAAGTACAGGTCGAACTGGGCGTCGTGCACATGGTGGATGACGCAGACCACCCGCACGCGGCGAGGGACGACCCACGGGGTGAAGAAGGGGATGCCGTTCTGGCAGTCGATGACCGCGTCGAACGAGCGGGCCCGCCTGCGTGACGGCCGGCCCAGGCGGCGAGCCAGCAGCCACAGGAGAACGAGGGGGTAGACGGTGAAGCGCCCGCCGAGCCGCACGAACTCAACGTCCTCGACGCGTTCACGGCGTTTCTGCCCGGGCGCTCTGCACGTGACGTAGTGGACGCGGGAGCCGTCGGCGGCGAACCTCCGCGCGAGTTCCCACGCGTAGACCTCGGCGCCGCCCGCGGCGGGATGCCACGGATCCCGCCAGTTGACGACCGCCAGCCGGAGTCTCGCGGGAGTCGTGCCAGTGTCCGGGGAGGTCTCGTTCATCCCGACTGTGCGGTGGGCGTCGACGGCAGGCCGTTGTCCAGGACGATCGGGTCCGCCTTCGAGTCGGCGAAGATCGCCCGGGCGGGCACGACCGGATTGACCGGCGCCGCGGGCACGGAGGGCAGCCGGAACCCGGCGCGCAGCCGGATCCGCGTCAGGTCGAGCAGGCACTGCAGCGAGTGCCGCCGGACCGAGAACGTCGAGCCCGGGCGGTCGCGCCACACCACCGGGATCGCCGTCACGGACGCGCCCCGCCGGACGCAGTGCGCGAGGAGCTCGACGTCGAACGAGAAGCCGTCCGTACGCAGATCCGCCGCCGCCGCGCGCGCCAGCGGCCCGTCGAAGAACTTGAACCCGCACTGCGTGTCGGCGATGCCGCCCACGAGATCGCGGACGGCGCGGTTGAACGCGATGGCACCGAGCCGCCGCAGCGGCACGGCGTATCCTTGGACGACCGACCGACCGTGGCGCCTTGACCCGACCACGACCGGGCGGCCCTCCCGCAGCAGGACGATGGCTTCGTCCAGCGCGGCGAGGTCTGTCGCCATATCGGCGTCCATGAATCCTACATAAGGAGCGCGCGTCTCCAGCAGTCCCGCGCGGACCGCCGCTCCCTTGCCCCGGCGCTCGCAGCGCACCAGCCGCACGGGCACCGGCCCCCGCCAGGACCGGACGATCTCGCCGGTGCCGTCGGTGCTGGCGTTGTCCACGACGACGACCTCCGCGCGCACCTGGAGGCCGGCGAGCTTGCCGCAGAGCACGCCGAGCCCCTCCGGAAGCCGGTCGGCCTCGTTGTAGGCGGGAACGACGATCTCCAGGAGGGGGGAGCGGTCTCGCCGGGTCCCAAGGGGCCTACCCATCAGGGCCTACGCGTCAGCATCGGGGCCTGCGCGTCAGCGGGAGCCGTAGTTGTACAGCGGCTTGATCACGGGGTCCTTCTGGGAGTTGTCCACGAGCTGGACCGTGCCGAACGACGCTCCGGCGGCGAGCAGGACGCCGACCACTGCGGCGATGGCGATGCGCATCAGGGGGTCCTTCTTCGAGGGGGAATGCTGCGGGGTTTAGTACTGCCGAGTAACGGAAGGCTCAGAGTAGTACCTGTCGCCAGGAATGACCAGAAAACGACCAGACTCGCGATGGCCCATCCCGCCACGACCGGCGCGACCGGCACGCCGTCCCCGGGACTCGCGGCGGTTCCGTCGATCCGGTAGACGGCCAGGTCGGGCCCGCGCAGCACCTCGACGGCGGGTCCGGACGGACGCTGCGACCCGATCTCGGCGTCGACCACGACGTACCGGATCCCCTCGGCGCGCAGGGTCTCCACGGGAGGGGCGCCGGTGCGGGCCGCCGGTGCCAGGCGGACGGCCCGCGGGTCCTCCGGCGCGACGGTGGTGGTCCCGCCGGCGGTCCCGACGCTGACGGCGTCGTCCACGATGACGCGGCGGTGCAGGTAGCGGGGCAGCGGGTCGAGGACGCGGCGCCCGTCATTCCAGGGGTAGCTCCGGTACGCCGCCCACGGCAGCACGAGCACGTCCCCCTCGGCCGGGTCCGCGTGGATGATCTGCCGCGCCCGCGCCCAGTCGTCCGGATAGCGGACGGCCCGCAGCTCGCCCGCCGCGCCCCACGCCAGCGTCGGCAGCAGGATCACCGGAACCGCCACCGCGGCGACGGCCACGCCCGGCAGCCGCGCCTCGGCGGCCCGGTCGGCGGCCGTCCCGAGGCCCACCGCGACCGCCACGGCCAGCGGCGCCGCGTACTGCTGGCCGTCCCGGAAGACCGCGAACCCGGGCCAGAGACCGATCACGCCCTCAAGGGCCGGTGCCGCGACCGCCCCCAGCGCCGCCACCGCGAACCCGGCGGCGGCCGCCGCGGTCAGACCGCGCCGCCACCGGGGCTCCCGGCACCACTTCCAGTAGGCCGCCAGCGCCGCGACCACCACGGCCAGCCAGATCGTCGCGGTCACCGGCGCTCCGTAGCCGTCCGGCACCGTCTCGCCGTTCCACACGCCGCCGAGCAGGAGCAGGCTCCCGAGCGTCCCGAACGGCGTGTCGGCCCGCGCGGCGAACAGGCCGACGGCCGACCCGTCCCCCGGCACCCCCGCCGGGCGGAGCACCCCCGGGACCAGCCACGGAAGGCTCAGCACCGCCGCGGCGCCCACGACCCGCGCCGCACCGACCGCCCTTCCCCGGACCCCGTCGCGCCCAGGAGACACCAGGGCCACGGCCAGTGCCGTCAGGGCCGAGACGGCCAGCGCCGCGAACCCGCCGACGGCGGCCGGGAGCAGGGCCCGCACGAGCCGCCGCCCGCCGCCGGGGTCGTGCAGCCCGGCGGCGGCCGCGACCACCCACGGCAGCGCGGCGTAGCCGAGGAGCAGCGCCCACTGGCCGAGCAGGAGCCGCTCGGCGACGAACGGGTTCCACGCGTAGCAGACCCCGGCGGCCAGGCGCGGCAGGAGCCGGGTCGTCGGGACGAGCGACGCCGCCGCCGTGCACGCCATCACGAAGATCGCCAGCAGGACGAGCTTCTGCGCCGCGTCCGCCGGGAGGACGGTGGCGAGCGCGGTCGCGAACGCGTCGCTCGGGACGTGCCGCGGCACGATCCCGGTCAGCCCGAACGTCAGGGCGGTGAACGCGGGGTCGGGCACGAACACCATGTCGTACGACAGCACGAACCCGGGCGCGAGCCCCGGCCCCAGCGCCGCGAGCCCGAGCCCCAGCCCGGTCAGCGCGGCCACCAGATGCCGTGCCCGCTCGTTCAAGCAGTCCGCTCCCTCATGCCCGCCAGGACGCTACCCCACCCGCGTGTGTAGAGCGTCCCGACCTCACCCCACGTGCCCCCGTGGGGGGACGCCCCCTGCACCCCCGGTCACCCCACTGGTTCCGGATCCCGCGGCAGGCCGAGAATCCGCTCGCCGATCACGTTGAGGTTCACCTCGGTGGTCCCGCCGCCGATGCTCATCGCGCGGGACGCGAGCAGGTAGCGGGTCCATCGGGCGCGCAGCTCGTCCTTCCAGCCGCCGGTCAGGGCGCCCTCCTCGCCGAGGAGCGTGAACCCGAACTCGGTGACCTGCTGGCCGTGCTCCATCGCCACCAGCTTCCGGACGTTCGCCGTCGCGCCCGGGTCGGTGCCCGACAGCTGCTTCAGCGTGGCCCGCAGCCCGAGGAGGTTGAACGAGTGCTCGTCGCAGGCGAGCCGGCCGAGGCCGTCGCGGACCACCGGGTCGTCGGCCAGCCCGAGCCCGGCGGCGAGTTCGAGCAGCTTGGGCAGGTCCCCGCCGAGCTGGAAGCTGCTGGTCAGGCCGACGCGCTCGTTCGCCAGGGTGGTGCGGGCGACGCGCCAGCCGGCGTTGACGGGCCCGACGACGAGGTCGTCGGGGACGAACACGCCGTCCAGGAACACCTCGTTGAAGACGGCGTCGCCCGTGCACTCGCGCAGCGGCCGGATCTCGATGCCCGGCGACGCCATGTCCACCAGGAAGTACGTGATCCCGTCGTGCTTGGGCCGGTCGGGGTCGGTGCGGGCGATGCAGATGCCCCACTGCGAGTCGCGGGCCAGCGACGTCCAGATCTTCTGCCCGCTGATGCTCCAGCCGCCCTCGACGCGCTCGGCGCGGGTGCGCAGCCCGGCCAGGTCGGAGCCCGCGCCCGGCTCGGAGAACAGCTGGCACCAGATGATCTCGCCGCGCAGCGTCGGCGGCAGGAACCGCTCCTGCTGCTCCCGCGTCCCGTACTGGACCAGCGACGGGACGACCCAGCCCGCGATCATCAGCGGCACTGGGCGCACCTTGGCGGCCTTCAGCTCCTGCTGGATGACGATCTGCTCCAGCGGCGAGGCGTTCCGCCCCCACGGCTTCGGCAGGTGCGGGGTCACCCAGCCGCCCTCCGCCATGGCCGCGCGCTGCGCGAACGGGTCCATCGCGGCCAGCTCGGCGACGCGGGCGCGGATCTCCTCGCGCACCGGCTCCGCGTCCGCCGGCAGGTCGACGCTCATCGGACGGCGCACGCCCGCGACGGCCAGCGCCGCCACGTCCGCGCGGTGCCCGCTCGCCCGGCCGAGGAGCGCGCGCAGGGTCAGCGCCCGCCGGTAGAGCAGGTGGGCGTCGTGCTCGTAGGTGTAGCCGATGCCGCCGTGCACCTGGATGTTGCCTTCCGCGCAGGTGACGGCCGCGTCCGCGGCCAGCGCCGCGGCGACGCCGACGGCGTAGGCACGCTGCTCCTCGGACTCGTCCAGCGCGCGCGCCGCGTCCCACACGGCCGCCCTCGCCCGCTCCAGCGCGATCAGCATGCGGGCGCACTTGTGCTTGATGCCCTGGAACTGCCCGATGGGCCGGCCGAACTGCTCGCGGATCTTGGCGTAGGCCACCGCGTCGTCAAGGGCACGTCCGGCCACGCCGCACGCTTCGGCCCCCAGCAGGACGACGGCGAGCGCCTGCACGTCGGCGCCGTCCAGGAAACGCTCGTCGGGGACGGTCACCCCGTCGGCCGTGACGGATCCGACAGGGCGGGTGACGTCCAGGGACTCCAGCGAACCGACGACGACCTCGTCCCGCTCAAGGACGACCCAACGGTCCCCGGCCGGAAGCAGGAACAGGTCGGCGAGCGGCGCGCCCAGCACGGGCTGCACCGTCCCGGAAACGCTGGAGCCGTCCACGTCGAGGCTTCCGGACAGGCCCACCGCGGCCTTGCGGGACCCGTCCGCCAGACCCGGCAGCAGCTTCGCGTCCCCGCAGGCGTGCAGCGCCGCGGACGCGAGCACGGTCGGCGCGTACGGCCCCGGGGCGAGGACGCGACCCAGCTCCTCCAGGGCGACGGCCTGCTCAAGGAGCCCGAAGCCCTGCCCGCCCGCGTCCTCCGGCAGATGCAGGCCCGGCAGCCCCTGCGCGGCGAGCGCCGGCCAGAAACCGGCGGCGTCCCCCGCGCGGACGGCCTCCGCCGTGATGTTCCGCTCGGCGAACCCGCGCACGGACGCGGCCAGTGCCTCGTGCTCCTCCGTCAACCCGATCGCCATGGTCCCACCTCTCCTAGAAGTGGGCACAGCCTATTAGAACGGCATTCGGTCTGTCAGGGCGCGAGCTTCAGGCGGGTGAAGAAGGTGTTGACGTCCGGCCACATCTGCTTGTGCGTGTTCGGCATCGACGCGAACACCACGGCGGGCGTCTTGCGGCCGGTGTCGATCACGGCGGTGGCGACGACCTCACCGGTCGCCCGCACCCCGTCGCGCTGGTAGGTCAGGTAGGAGGCGATCAGCCAGCCCTGCCGCCCGCCCACGTTCAGGGCCTGCGACGCCAGCGGCTTCGTCTCGTGCGGGAACGCGTAGTACTGCGCCTCGTACCCCTGCGCGACCACCGCGGTGGCGTTCTTCACACTCTCCGGCCCCTGGTAGGCGGCCGCCATGCTCGGGTGCAGCGTGCCGGTGAGCAGCTGGCCGTACCAGATCTGCCCGCCCCGGTTCTCCGTCACCAGGATCTGCTGCCCGGACCAGCCGGCCGTGCCCAGCCCGTTCTGCTTGGTGGGCACCTTCCACGGGGCGGCCATCTGCGGGTACGACAGCCCCGAATGGGCGTCGGCGACCTGCCCGCTCACCCGGCTCGGCCGGCCGCTGAACGCCGCGAGCCGCTTGTCGGGCGGCAGCTCCGCCTGCGGCGCCTCGGACTGCTCCGCCGTCCGTCCCGCGTTACCGCCCGAGTCCGCCGGCTCGTCGCCGCCGCTCTTCAGGAAGTACACGGCCCCGGCCGCGACCAGCGCGAGGACCAGCAGCCCGACCCCGCCGAACAGCACCAGCCGGGAGCGGCCGCCGCCACCGTCCAGGACGTCGCGCGGCGGACGGGGAGAGCCGCCGAGCTTGGCGTCGGCGGACGCCTCGTCCGCCATCCACTCCGGCATCTGCCAGTTGCCGCTGCTCGGCTTGCCCGGCTTGGCGGGCTGCCCGGCCCCGGTGGGGACCGCGGGAGCGTACCGCTCGTCGCCCCGCTCGTCACCGGCGCCCTCGTCGAACAGGTCGCCCTCCCACTGCGGCGACTCGGCCTCCGGCGCGGGCGCCACCCGGACGTCCTCGGCCTCCGGCTCACCGGACGACCGGTCCGGCTCCTCGATCTTGCCCCAGACGTCGTGCGACCGCCCGCCCTCACCGGAACCGGCTGCGGGCTCGAACGCCGGCATGAACCCGCCGGGCACCTTGGGCTCGGGGAAGGCCGCCTGCGGACCGGTGTCGTCGCCGGCCTGCGGGTCCTCGCGGGATTCGTCCCGCGGCTCGCTCTCGCTCATATCGGTCCAGCGCACGCCGCGCTCCCCCTGATCGGACATGCGGCACACGTTACGCGAAGATCAGCGCTTGAATCCCGACCTGTAATCACGCTCTGGACACATCTTCCTATCGCCTCAGTGATACGCAGCAGGTCCGCCGTCACCCGGCGTGACCAGCCTCTCTTCGCCCTCCGGGCCGCCCGCCAGCCGCTCCCTGGCCATCAGCGTGGCACCCGCCACCGCACCCGGCATCGCGAGCACCGCGCCCAGCGGAATGAGAAACACCACAACGGTCGCGGCACCGAACCCGACCACCAGCGCACGGTTGGCCCTCATCCGCACGAACCGCTCCTTGCGCAGAATTCCGCGCCGCTCCAGCGCCACCGACGACAGCTCGCCCGCCAGGAAGTACCCCGACACCAGCCCCGCGACCACGGGCACGACCGTCTGCCCGATCACGGGCAGGAACCCGCACGCGAAGAACACCACGGCGAACCCCAGCGCGACGGCCCCGAGGATGAGCGTGTCCTTGACCGCCCGCCCGATCGAGACCATCAGCGGCACCCCGGGGTCCGGCGGCGCACCGCCCTGCGACTCCTCGACCCGCACCGCGATCGCCTCGTAGAACGGGTCCCCGACCAGCAGCGTCACCGCGGTGAACGTGATCAGCGCGACGAACAGCGCCGACCCGAAGATCGCGATCCCGGCGACCACCCGAGCCGACGTCCGCGCCGCGTCCGACCAGCCGTCCGCGAACCCGGTCACCCACCCGGCCAGCCCGTCGACCTGGAACGCCAGGAAGACCAGCGCCGCGCCGTACACGGCCAGCACGATCAGCGCGGGGACCAGCCCGAACACCCACTGCGCCGGACGCCGCGCCACCCACCCGAGCCCGCGCAGCAGATACCCGACACCGCCGAACAGGTCCTTGACCCCGGACCTCTCCACACCGACCTCCGGCGACGGCCCCGGCGCCCCATACGCTCCACTCACGCCGCCAAACCCTATAGCCTGTCTCTTATACACAGCTGACGC
>NZ_SMKB01000168.1:0-16008 GCF_004348575.1 Actinomadura sp. 7K534 | reverse complement strand
CCCTGACCCCGCCGCCCCTGAACCTGCCCGCCTCGACGCCGGCTCTCAGGTGCGGGCCACCTTCCGGGGGAAGATGACGGCGATCAGCCAGACGGCCAGCAGCATGAGGCCGGCGCACCAGAGCATCCCGACCCAGAGCTCGGAACCCGGCGCCTGACCGTTCAGCAGCGCGCGCGAGGAGTCGATGACGGGCGTCATCGGCTGGTGCTCGGCGATCGGCCGCAGCCAGGCGGGCATGGTCTCCACACGCGCGAAGCCGCTGGAGATGTAGGGCAGGAACAGCAGGATGAAGCCGTAGCCGGTGGCGGCCTCGGCCGACCCCGCCACCATCCCGAGCATCGCGAACACGCATGTGATCACCAGGATCCACACCGCGATGATCCCGACCGCGCCGAGGAACTGCGGGACGCTCGCGCCGGTGCGGAATCCGACGGCGAAGCCCACGAGGAGGACCACCGTGGTGGCCAGCAGGTTGCGCACCATCGACGACGCCGCGTGCCCCAGCAGCACCGTCACGGACGGGAACGGCATGGTGCGCAGCCGGTTCATGAACCCGGTCGTCATGTCGTTGCTGACCACGACGGAGGTGTGGGAGGCGCCGAACCCCGCCGCGATCAGGGCGACGGCCGGCAGGACGAACGCGAGGTACGCCTCGCGCGCCCCGGCCGCGTCGCCGCCCTCCCCGACGTCCATGGCGCCGCCGAGGACGTAGGTGAAGATCAGCATGAGCATGACGGGCAGGAGGATCGCCATCAGCAGCGACTCGCCGTCGCGGAAGGAGTGCTTGAGGCTCCGGGCGGTGAAGACGCGCAGGCCGGCGAGGAACCCGGCACCGCGCGCCGGAGGGTGCGGCGGCGCGGGAGTCGCCGTTGGGATCGCGGTCCTCGGGGTCGTGGTCATGACGCCTGCTTTCCGGTGAGCTGGAGGAAGACCTCGTCGAGGGTGGGCCGGTGGACCGTGACCCGGACGTCGGGCCGTTCGGCGGCCAGGGCGGCGAGGTGCCGGGAGATCTCCAGGGCCGTGCCGCGGGTGGCGATCTCCTCGGTGACCCTGCCCTGGCCGTCGTGCAACCGGATGGTGGAGCCGCCCACGCGTTCCTTGAGCTGGGAGGCGGTCCCGTCGGCGACGACGCGGCCGCCGTTCAGGACCATGATCCGGTCGGCCAGGACGTCGGCCTCTTCGAGGTACTGGGTGGTGAGGAAGATCGAGGTGCCGTCCCCGGCCAGGGCGGTGATCTCGTCCCACAGCGTCTGCCGGCTGCGGGTGTCCAGGCCGGTGGTCGGCTCGTCGAGGAAGAGCAGCCGCGGCCGCGCGATGAGGCCGACCGCGATGTCGAGCTTGCGGCGCATGCCGCCGGAGTAGCCGCTCACCCGCCGGCCCGCCGCCGCGGCGAGCTCGAACCGGTCGAGCAGGCCGGCGGCGCGGGCCGCGGTGTCGCGGCGGGAGAGGCCGAACAGCCGGCCCATCATGTGCAGGTTCTCGATGCCGGTGAGCCGCTCGTCCACGGCGGCGTACTGACCGGTCAGCGAGATCAGGCGCTGGATCCTCCGCTTGTCCCGGCGGACGTCCAGGCCGAGGACGCGGGCGGTCCCGGAGTCGGCGGGCGTCAGCGTGGACAGGATGTTGACCAGCGTGGTCTTCCCGGCGCCGTTGGGGCCGAGGAGCGCGTGGATGCCCGGGGGGAGCGTCAGGTCGAGGCCCTTGATGACCTCGTTGCCCCCGAAGCCCTTGCTGAGCCCGTCGAGCTCGATCAGCGGCGAATCTGTGTATGACATACACTGAGTATGGCATAAACAGTATGCGACGTACACAGTGAGCGGGCGCGCACCCGGTCACGAGCGAGAAGCGCGAGTGGGAACATCGAACACATGGCAGACACGACCGGGACCGGCCTACCGCAGCCCCTCGCGATCGCCTGGGGCATGCAGGAGACCCCGCAGCGCGGGCCGGCACGCGGGCTGACCCATGACCGGATCATCGCGGCCGCCATCGAGATCGCCGACGACAAGGGCCTCGGCGCCGTGACGATGCAGGCGGTGGCGAAGTCGCTGGACTTCACCACCATGTCCCTCTACCGGTACGTGTCGAGCAAGGACGACCTCGTGCGCCTCATGCAGGACGCCGCGCTGACCGCCGCGGAGACGGTCGAACTGCCCGGCGACTGGCGCGAGGCGATCAGGATGTGGGCGGGGCTGATCCGGGACGCCTACCGCGCCCACCCCTGGGTGCTGGAGATCCCGCGCGGGCAGACGACCGTCCTGATGCCCGCCTCGGTCCGGGCCGCCGACCTCGGGCTCGCGGCGCTGTCGGGCCTCGACCTCGCGGCCGACGAGAAGGTCGCCGCGATCCTGCTCGTCTCCCAGCACGTCGTGTCCATGGTCGAGCTGGAGCGATCCCTCGCAGCGGAGGGCAGGCCCGCCATCACCTCCGACGGGGTGGCCGCGCTGCGGAAGGTCATCACCGCCGAGCGCTTCCCGCACGTCGGCTCGATCATGGCCGCCGGCGGGTACGTCGTCGACGGCGAGTCGGTGGCCGAGGCGGAGGGCGTGGACGACGAGTACGAGTTCGGCCTCGACCTGCTCATCGCCGGCCTCGAAGCCCTCGAACACCGCCGACGCGGAGCCTAGGCGACGGCGTACGACCGCCCTTCGCGGCCGGCATCGGCGATCGCCCCCGCAGTTCCTCCGGCCCCTTGCAGAAACGTCCGGTAATCAATCGACCACCCTTGGTTATCATGAGGGGGCGATCGGCTAGCACGACCGCAGAGAACTCAAGTGCAGAGGGCCGCCGTGACGACGACGACTGACGACGCAGCAGCATCCGGCGACGCGCGCCGCGCCGAGCTGGCCGCGGTGACGTGCACGGAAGAGCTGGCGAGACTCCTGGCCGAGCAGTACGCGCGAGCCGATGTCTCGCTGCGCGAACTGGAGCTGCGGACACAGCGGTCGGGCGGGATCCGGCTGGCACGGACGACCTGTTCGGACATGCTGGCCGGCCGCAGGTTCCCCAAGAAGGCGATGATGGTCGCCTTCCTGCGGGCATGCCAGGTTCCCGAAGAGGAAGTCCCCGACTGGGAGCGGGCTTGGGCACGGGTGAAGATGTCCCAAGTATCCGCGACACAGGTTTCCGCGACGCAGGTCTCCGTGGCGCGGCCCGCGGAGCCCGACGAGGTGGAACGGCCACTCCGGCCTTCTCCCGGCGATGCCGGGGACGGCGGCGCAGCGGCGGGCCGGGACGTCCGGCCGGTAATGGGCCGCGCCTTCCGCGTCCAGAGGCCCACGCGGCGACGCGTGGTCCTGGTGGCCGGGCCGGCCGCCGCCCTGGGCCTGGTCGCGGTCATCGGCTTCACCGCGTTCACCGGCCCCCCTCCTCCCCGCACCGTCGCCGACGACGGCCGCGCGTTCACGACCGGCGGGTCGAGCCGGTTCTCCGTGACCGTCGATCCCGCCCACACCGAGATACGGCTGACCCGCCGGCTCGACGCCATCATCGGGGGGCAGACCGCGACCATCGCCGTGGACGGGGCCCTGGCCGGGGTATGGCAGCCCCTGCCCGCGGAGACGCGGGGCTGGCGGGAGCAGAGCGTCGTACTCCCCCCTGCGCTGACCCGGGGGCACCGCCGGTTCACCATCACCAACACGTTCGTGTCCTCGGAGATGGACTTCAACGAGTTCACGTACTTCGTCGACCAGAAGGTCGGCGGAGAGTGGTCCCGGGCCGACACCGTCGACGTCGGCCCGTACCACCCCGGCAGCGAAGCCGCGCACCAGTACCGCATCACACGGCAGAACTGGGCCGGAAAACGCGACCTCAGCTACCTGGAGTGACGCACGCGCCAGCGCGGTCTCACGCGATGTCGACGTAGTCCAGCTCGGCCCACCGGTCGCGGTGCTGAAAACGCAGGGTGTTCCAGCCTCGGGCCAGCCTGAGCGTGGCCGGCGCCTCTCTCCAGACGTCCCAGCCATGGGCCGGATAATCCAGCACGAACCGGGTCGCGCCGTTCACCGTCACGAGGTGCCGGGCGTCGCCGTACCCGGCGGCGTACCCCACGCGCGCCGTGTAGTCCCCGGCGACCGGCGCGAACACCCGGACGTCGACCCAGCTGTCCTCGTGGTCCAACCCGGCGACGACGGCCCCCTGGGACGCTCCGGCGGCGCCTTCGCGGATCCGGGCGTTGTTCAGCGCACCGCCCTCGGCCTCGTAACGGGCCAGGCTTCCCCGTACGACGGGGCGGTCGTCCGCCCACCCCAGGTCCGCCCTGTAGGTCCAGCGCGCCCTTCCCTTCCAGCCGTGGAAGAAGATGTCGTCGCCGAGCACGTCCGCGCCGCCGGGGCCCTGCACCGCGCCGCCGAGGGTCTCGGTCGTCATCAGCGGCGGATGCGCCTTGACGAAGGGCTCCGCCAGGGAGGGGGACGTGGCGTACCTGGTGGAGTAGCCGTTCCCGGTGTAGGCACCGCCCGCGAAGAAGAGCACGTACCGGGAAGGGCGCTTGACCAGCACGGGCGCCTCGATCACGCCGTCCTCATCGGGATGGTCGTTGCGGATCAGCTCCCTGCGGGGGCCGACGAAGCCGATCCCGTCCGGACGCACCTGCTGCAGCCAGATGATCGAGGGCTTCCGGGGGTCCAGCGCGTTCCCGTCGCTCTTGTAGAGCAGGTACCGCCGGCCGTCACCGTCGACGAAGCTCGCCGGGTCGATGTCGCCGCCCTCGGCCGCGTCGCAGACGAGAGGGCCGGCGCCGACGGGCCGGAACGGGCCGAGCGGCCCGTCCGCGAGCGCGGCGCCGACGCACATGCGCGTGGTCGCGGTGCTCCGGGCGGTGAAGTACATGAGGTACCGGCCGTCCTCGCGCCGGGAGACGTCCGGCGCCCAGAAGCCGTGCTCCCTGTCCGCCCAGTCCGGCTTCGCGGGCAGGGCGTCGCCGCGCATCGTCCAGGGCCCGGCGGCCGACGGCGCTCCGGCGACGGGAACCGTGCCGGCCGCACTGGTGGTGGAGTAGGCGAAGAAGGCGGAACCGACCCGGAGGACGTCCGGGTCGGGGAAGTCGGCGGCGATGATCGCTGTGGGAGGCGCCGCGAGCGGTGCCGCGGTCGCCGTTCCGGAGTGCGCAAGGGCCGCCGTCAGCACGGTGACCAGCAGCAAGGCCGGGCCACACGATCGCATCGCGCTCTCCTCGTACGTACGGGAGCGGACGGCCTGCGCCGCTCAGATCAACAATGACCAATGGCAGTCGTGCGAACACTGTCGGTGATGGTACCTGGTCATCACCTCACTCTCGGCAGGCCGTGTCCCAGGCCGTCCCGCGCCGTCCCGGACGGCGACCGCGCGTGTCCGGTCGCGGCCGGACCTCGCGGCGCGGCCGGCCTTATCGGCGCGCAGCCGGCACGGATCCGGCCGAGCCCGTCCGGGCTCGTCCGCGGTCCTGTTGGACACCGCACCGGCCGGGTTTTGCTCTGTCTCGGCGCCGGCCGATGCCACGGCCGCGACGCCGGACCATCCGACATCTGCAGAGATGCAGCGTGCGACAGGAGAGATCATGAACAGGAAACGCCTGGCCCTGCTCCCGGCCCTCACCGCCGGGATCATCGCCTGCACCGCCGCGGCGGCCCAGGCCTCGACCATCGTCGTGTACGAGGGCAGCCACTTCACGGGCGCGTCGATGACCATCGACGCGTGCGGGCCGAGCGACATCCCCGAGCGGTTCCACGGCTCCTACAAGTGGTACGCGACGGGGCAGAGCGCCTCGATGTACAACCTGCCCGGCGGCAAGGGCCGCGTCCACCACAAGCTCAGCGCCCACTGGGACAACGAGCAGAAGACGCCCTTCGGCTGGAAAAGCATGATCATCCACTGCTGACCCGCCCCGGCGATCGGGGCACGCCGGCGTCCCGCCCACGTTCCGCGCGGACGCCGGCGTGTCCCGCGACACCCGCAACACGCTGAAACCGTCAATCGACAGGAGGAGGCTCCACAGTGAAGCCCTGCCATGTTCCGCCCACCCATGATCCGGAAGTCATCAAGACCGTCTACCGGACCGGCCTGCGGCTCAAGGTGTCCGCCAAGGTGATGCTGGCCGGCTTCGAAGCCGGCTGGGTCGAGTCGCAGATGAACAATCTCCCCTGCGGGGACCGCGACTCCCTCGGGGTGTTCCAGCAGCGCCCCAGCCAGGGATGGGGCACCCCCGAACAGATCATGAACGTGTCCTACGCCGCGGAGCAGTTCTTCGTCCGCGCCGTCCGCGCGGAGCGGCGCTTCCCCACGCTCACGCCCGGGCTGACCGCGCAGGAGGTCCAGCGTTCCGCGTTCCCGTCCAGGTACGACCAGCAGGAGGCCAAGGCCAGAGCCCTGCTGGACGAGGCCGCGCGGAGCGTGGGCGAGCCCGGACCGCGGCCGGAGTCCCGGGTGAGCGTCGGTGTGCCGTCGGTGGTGGACACCGGAAAAGGGATGGTGGTGTTCGGGGTCGATCCGGCCGGAGGCGTCACGCATCGGTGGCAGAGCGGCGCGGGCGGCGCCTGGTCGGCGTGGACGCCGCTGGGCCGGCCCGCACCGGGCGCCGTCGGACGGCCGTTCCCGCTGGTGGGACGCTACGGCAAGCTCGTGGTCTTCGTCCGGGGCGCCGACGGAGCCCTGTGGCACACCTGGCAGTCCGAGGAGGGGGCGTGGGCCCCCGACTGGGCACCGCTGGGCGGCCGCCTGGCCTCGGACCCGGCGGTGGTGCTGTCCCCCAACGGCGCACTGTCGGTCTTCGCCCGCGACCCCGGCGGCCGCCTCACCCACACCTGGCAACACGGCCCCGAACAAGGCCACCGCTGGAACCCGACCTGGGCCGACATGGAAGGCAACCTCCAAGGCCGCCCCACCGCACTCATCGGCCGCGACGGAGGAATGGTCGTCTTCACCCAAGGCACCGACGGACAACTCCACCACCGCTGGCAAACCGGAACCGGCGGCCCCTGGTCCGCCTGGACACCACTCGGCGGCCGCATCTCCGACGACCCCGCGGTGGTCCTCAACCCCAGCGGAGACCTGTCGGTGTTCGCCCTCGGCCCCGGCGGCCATGTCACCCATACCTGGCAGCGGGGCGCCGGACACGGACACGCCTGGAACCCGACCTGGGTCGACATGGGAGGCGACCTCGGCCGCCACACGGCCGGCGTTCCGTAACGCGGGCCGCCGAACGGGCCGAACATGAACGAGCCCCGGACCTGCGCGGTCCGGGGCTCGTTCTATGGAGTCGCTCAGATGAGGCCGAGCTTGCGGACGGCGTCGCGCTCCTCCGACAGCTCGGCGACCGAGGCGTCGATGCGGGCGCGGGAGAAGTCGTCGATCTCCAGGCCCTGCACGATCTCCCACTTCCCGTCCTTGGTGGTGACCGGGAAGGACGAGATCAGGCCCTCGGCGACGCCGTAGGAGCCGTCCGACACGACGGCCATCGACGTCCAGTCGCCGTCGGCGGTGCCGTTCACCCAGGTGTGGACGTGGTCGATCGCCGCGGACGCGGCCGACGCCGCCGACGACGCGCCGCGCGCCTCGATGATCGCGGCGCCGCGCTTGGCGACGGTCGGGATGAAGTCGTTCTCCAGCCAGTTCTGGTCGTTGACCGTCTCGGCGGCGTTCTTGCCGGCGATCTCGGCGTGGAAGATGTCCGGGTACTGGGTCGCGGAGTGGTTGCCCCAGATCGTCATCCGGCGGATGTCGGAGACCGAGACGCCCGCCTTCTTCGAGAGCTGCGCGAGCGCGCGGTTGTGGTCGAGGCGCGTCATCGCGGTGAAGCGCTCGGCGGGGACGTCCGGCGCGTGCTGCTG
Source organism: Actinomadura sp. 7K534 (assembly GCF_004348575.1). Taxonomy (NCBI): domain Bacteria; kingdom Bacillati; phylum Actinomycetota; class Actinomycetes; order Streptosporangiales; family Thermomonosporaceae; genus Actinomadura; species Actinomadura sp. 7K534. Next base: position 8,203 of record NZ_SMKB01000168.1, on the reverse strand, counting down.
CGCGATCAGGGCGTTGGTGTTGGCCGGGTTGCCGACCACCAGCACCTTGATGTCGTCGGCCGCGCCGGCGTTGATCGCCTCGCCCTGCGGCTTGAAGATGCCGCCGTTGGCCTCCAGCAGGTCGCCGCGCTCCATGCCCTTCGTCCGGGGGCGGGCCCCGACGAGCAGCGCGACGTTGGCGCCCTCGAACGCCTTGTTCGCGTCGTCGAAGATGTCGATCCCGGACAGCAGCGGGAACGCGCAGTCGTCCAGCTCCATCGCGGTGCCCTCGGCGGCCTTCACCGCCTGCGGGATCTCCAGGAGCCGCAGGCGCACGGGTACGCCCTCGCCGAGCAGGTGCCCGGACGCGATGCGGAACAGCAGCGCGTAGCCGATCTGGCCCGCGGCGCCGGTGACGGTGACGGTGACTGGGGTGCGAGTCATTCCTTCTTCTCCTGCTGCTGTGTCCGGAGCCCGCCGCCGCGCGGGTTCTCTCGCCATCGAGATATTTCCGGGCTCAGGTTATCGCGCGTCCCCTACCCGCCATCGCCCAGGTGCACCACCCGGCATGGCGGACATGCCCCGAACACGCGGAAGGCCGCCCCGGACGAATCCGGAGCGGCCTCCAAGCGACGGCGGGGTCAGCCGTTGATCTTCTTCTGGAGGTTGGTGTCGAGGGCCTCCAGGAATTCCTGCGTGGTCAGGAAGGGCGTGTCGCGCCCGACCAGGAGGGCCAGGTCCTTGGTCATCTGGCCGCTCTCGACGGTGTCCACGCAGACCTGCTCCAGCTTGCGGGCGAAGTCGCTCACCTCGGGCTGGTCGTCGAGCTTGCCGCGGTGCTCGAGGCCGCGGGTCCAGGCGAAGATCGACGCGATGGGGTTGGTCGACGTCGGCTTGCCCTGCTGGTGCTGCCGGTAGTGCCGGGTCACCGTGCCGTGCGCGGCCTCGGCCTCGACGGTCCTGCCGTCGGGGGTCATGAGGACGGACGTCATGAGGCCGAGCGAGCCGAAGCCCTGCGCGAGGGTGTCGGACTGCACGTCGCCGTCGTAGTTCTTGGCGGCCCAGACGAAGCCGCCCTCCCACTTCAGCGCCGCGGCGACCATGTCGTCGATGAGGCGGTGCTCGTACTCAAGGCCCTTGGACTCGAACTCGGCCTTGAACTCCGACTCGTAGATCTCCTGGAAGATGTCCTTGAAGCGGCCGTCGTAGGCCTTCAGGATCGTGTTCTTCGTGGACATGTACAGCGGCATCCCGCGCTCCAGCGCGTACCGCATCGTCGCCCGCGCGAAGTCGCGGATCGAGTCGTCGTAGTTGTACATGCCCATGGCGACGCCGCCGCCGGGGAAGTCGGCGACCTCGAACTCCATCGGCTCCGAGTCGTCGGCGGGGGTGTAGGTGATCGTCACCTTGCCCGGGCCGGGGACGACGAAGTCGGTCGCCTTGTACTGGTCGCCGTGCGCGTGGCGGCCGATGATGATCGGCTTGGTCCAGCCGGGGACGAGCCGGGGGATGTTGGAGCAGATGATCGGCTCACGGAACACCACGCCGCCCAGGATGTTGCGGATCGTCCCGTTCGGGGACCGCCACATCTTCTTCAGGCCGAACTCCTCGACGCGCGCCTCGTCGGGGGTGATGGTCGCGCACTTCACGCCGACGCCGTGCTCGCGGATGGCGTTCGCGGCGTCGATCGTGACCTGGTCGTCCGTGGCGTCACGGTGCTCGATCCCCAGGTCGTAGTACTTCAGGTCGACATCGAGGTAAGGCAGGATCAACTGGTCCTTGATGAATTTCCAGATGATCCGGGTCATTTCGTCGCCGTCGAGTTCGACGACCGGGCCCGCTACTTTGATCTTGGGCATGCTGTTGCTGTCCCTTTCCTACACCTGGCCAGCGGTGAGCCCTTGTCATCCACGATGGGCGGTATGGCGGTGTCGCGCCGCCGGGACACCCCGGACGAAAGGGACTCGGTCCTTGTAAGGCTCAACTGGCAAGGCTATCCGAGGCGCTCGGAAGGTCTAGACCTGCCCTCGGCTTTGCGGTGGGCCATGACCACCTTCACCTGGGACGACGTGCTCGCCCGGGGGGCCGGCCCGGCGCCCGCCGACGAGCAGCCTCACCGTCCGGGCCAGCAGGACGAGCAGGATCAGCACGCCGAACGCGCCCGCGAGGATGAGTCCCGTCTTGTGCATCGGCGGGACGCTGAGCGAGACGAAGGCGACCATCTCGCCGAGGATGACCAGCGTCCAGCAGTCGATGGACCGGCTGCGGACCGCGAGCGGCCCGAGCTGCGACTCCGGCAGCAGCAGCCGCGCGAGCGCCCCGATGAGCAGCGCGGCCGCCATGAGGCCGGCGCCCTTGCGGAAGTAGTTGAAGGCGCAGAGCGTGAGGCCGGCGCCGACGCCGCTGAGCACGATCAGGTACGGCAGCTGCGCGAGCCAGCGCGGCGCGGCGCCCCTGCCGCGCGGCGCTTTGCGCCGCCGCCGATGCACCTGAGTGCTCATACCGTCCTCCAGCCCCCGCCCACCGCCATTCAACGGACGAGCTCCACTCGGCTCACCGTCCTCCAGCCCCGCCCACCGCCACTCAACGGACGGGCTCCGCTCGGCTCAAGTCACGGTATAGGCATTCGGTTTCCCGCACGACATCCTCCCGAAGCCTCCGGTCGGAGCGCGCGGCGCGGCGATCTTCCATCGGTCCGGGCGCCCGGCTTGTGGCCCGGCGCGGAAAAGGTGGTGGGACGGGTGGGGCGGAAGCGATGCCCGAGAGGCCGGGACGCCCCGCGCCATCGGGGCTACTCGCCAGTAGGAGGGTGTGACGGTGACGCGCCCGGGTAACCCGGCAGACAGGGGTCGCTAACTAGCTGGGAGGACTGCCGTGGAGGGGCCGTTCATGCGGATCGAGGACAGCGGGCTGGTGGTGCCGCTGCGCCCCGACGTTACGACGGTCGGGAGAGGGAGAGGAGTCGACGTACGCCTCGACGACCCGAGTGTGTCCCGTTTGCACGCAGAAATCGTCCGACGCGGTCCGTACGTCTACGTGGTGGACATGGGCCTGTCCCGCAACGGGACCCGAGTCAACGGCAGGCCGATCGCCCGCCGTGTCCTGGAGGACGGCGACGTCGTGAGCTTCGGCACGGCGCGCTGCCGGATGGGGGGGATCCCCCGTGAGGAGGTCGACCCGGACGTCGAACTCCGGCGCGCCGTGGCACCCGAGCTCACCCGCCGCGAGGTCGACGTGCTGACCTCGCTCTGCCGTCCCGCACTGTCCGACGAGGCGTTCGTGGCCCCGGCCACGGCGCGCGACATCGCCGGAGAGCTGGTGGTGACGGAGGCGGCCGTCAAGCAGCACCTGCTGCGCCTCTACCAGAAGTTCCGGATCCCCGAGGGCGCCAACCGGCGCACGCGGCTCGCCAACGAGGTCATCGCGATGGGCCTCGTCCGGCCGCTGCCGCCGGTGCACGTCCCGCAGGGCCGCCCGCCGATGGACGGGCGGGTCCCCGGGGTCCGCGGCACGACCGAGACCCGCAGGGCGGGCACGGGACACGGTCACGCCAACGGTCCGGGCCGCCCGGCGCCGAGCGCGGCGGGACGGAGGGCCAGTTGAGGTGAGCCTGCGGTCGCCCTCCCGGCAGCGCGATACGAGGGCGATCGCTGAACCGGCCCGTGCGGGGCCGCGCGTGTGACGGCGCGGTCCCGTACCGGGAAGCAGTCGCGCAGGCCGTCACCGGGGTGCTGGTGGCGGCCTTCGCGTGCGTACGGCGGGGCGGGTCGGAGCCGGCGGCGGGTCAGGCCCGCTCGGCGGCCTCGACGACGTTCGCCAGGAGCATCGCGCGGGTCATCGGGCCGACGCCGCCCGGGTTCGGCGCGACCCACCCGGGGACGTCGCGGACGTCGGCGGCGACGTCCCCGGCGAGCTTGCCGTCCACCCGGGACACGCCGACGTCCAGCACGGCGGCGCCGGGCTTGACCATGTCGCCGGTGATGAGGCCGGGCACGCCCGCGGCGGCCACGACGATGTCGGCGGCGCGGGTGTGCGCGGCGAGGTCGCGGGTCGCGGTGTGGCAGAGCGTGACGGTCGCGTTCTCGGAGCGGCGGGTCAGCAGCAGGCCGAGCGCGCGCCCGACGGTGATGCCGCGGCCGACGACGGTGACCTCCGCCCCCTTGATCGGGACGTCGAAGCGGCGCAGCAGCTCCACGATGCCCTTCGGCGTGCAGGGCAGCGGGCCGGGCTGCATGAGGACGAGCCGCCCGAGGTTCGTGGGGTGCAGGCCGTCGGCGTCCTTGGCCGGGTCGATGCGTTCGAGGACCCGCTGCTCGTCCAGGCCCTTCGGCAGCGGGAGCTGGACGATGTAGCCGGTGCACGCGGGATCGTCGTTGAGTTCGACGACGGCGCGTTCGACCTCGTCCTGGGTGGCGGTGGCGGGCAGGTCGCGGCGGATGCTCTGGATCCCGACCTCGGCGCAGTCCCGGTGCTTCATGTTGACGTAGGAGTGGCTGCCGGGGTCGTCGCCCACCAGCACGGTGCCGAGGCCGACGTGCACGCCGCGGTCGCGGAGCGCCTCGACGCGTACCTTGAGGTCGGAGCGGATCTCCGCGGCCGTGGCCTTGCCGTCCAGAATCTGTGCCGTCATGCGTTCCTCCGCGGTCTCGCCGGAGGCCCGTCCACCCAGGCGCGCGGTGTCCGGACCGTCGATCGCTCCCCGGTGGTGATCCACCTTGACCGCGCCAGTCGCGTGAAAACCATGGTAGTCGGCGGTGCGCCGGCCCCCGGGACGGTCAGTCCTCGGAGCGGCTGCGCCGGGCGATGGCGCGGTCGGTGCCGTGCCAGCCGATATGTGCGGCCAGGACCGCGGCCAGGAAGGCGGCGAGCAGGCCGATCACCTGCCGGGACTCCATCAGCAGCGTGGCCGCCTGGTAGACCGAGGCCAGCATGAGCGACAGCAGCACATCCATCCGCGCCTCCAGCAATGCGAACGTCGCGCCGGGGTCAACGGGGAGTCATGGGACGCGACGAGCCCGAGGCTACCCGCAGAAGAGACGGTGCAGAACGCCTAAACCCGGTGCGGCGGTGTTCTCCGCCACACCGGGCCGGCCGCGCGTCAGTGGAAGAAGTGCCGGACGCCCGTGAAGTAGAGGCTGATCCCGGCCTTCTCGGCGGCGGCGATCACCTTGTCGTCGTTGACCGAGCCGCCGGGCTGGACGACCGCCCGCACGCCCGCTCCGGTCAGCACCTCCAGGCCGTCCGGGAAGGGGAAGAACGCGTCGGACGCGCCCACGGCGGACGCGGCGCGCTCCGCTCCGGCCCGCTCGACGGCGAGCCTGGCGGAGTCGACCCGGTTGACCTGGCCCATGCCGACGCCGACGGTGGCGCCGTCCGCGGCGAGCAGGATCGCGTTGGACTTCACCGACCGCACGGCCCGCCACGCGAACGCCAGGTCGGCGAGCGTGGCCTCGTCCGCGGCGCCGCCGGCCTTGAGCTCCCAGGTGGCCGGGTCGTCGCCGGAGGCGTCGACCCGGTCGACGCTCTGCAGCAGGACGCCGCCGTCGATGCGCCGGTACTCCGACGCGTTCGCGGGCCCCTCCGGGCAGCGCAGCAGGCGGATGTTCTTCTTGCGGGTGAGGACCTCCAGGGCGCCGTCCTCGAAGCCGGGCGCGACCAGGACCTCGGTGAAGACCTCCGCGACCTGCTCGGCCATCGCGGCGGTCACCGGGCGGTTCACCGCGATCACGCCGCCGAACGCCGACAGCGGGTCGCAGGCGTGCGCCTTGCGGTGCGCCTCGGCGACGTCCGCGCCGACCGCGATGCCGCACGGGTTGGCGTGCTTGATGATCGCGACGGCGGGCTCGGCGAAGTCGTAGGCGGCGCGGCGCGCGGCGTCCGCGTCCACGTAGTTGTTGTAGGACATCTCCTTGCCGTGGAGCTGCTCCGCCCCGGCGAGGCCGCCGCCCGACGCGTCCGTGTAGAGCGCGGCGCGCTGGTGGGGGTTCTCGCCGTACCGCAGGACGTTCGCGCGCTCCCACGTCACGCCGAGGAAGTCGGGCCACTGCGCTTCGGCGGCCGTCTCGTCGGGCGCGTAGCTGCTCGCGAACCAGGACGCCACGGCAACGTCGTAGGACGCGGTGTGCGCGAACGCGAGCGCGGCGAGGCGGCGCCGCTCCGCGAGGGTGAAGCCCCCGGCCCGCACGGCGTCCAGGACCGTTCCGTAGGCGGACGGGTCGACGACGACGGAGACGCTCGCGTGGTTCTTCGCCGCGGCGCGGACCATGGTGGGGCCGCCGATGTCGATCTGCTCGACGCACTCGTCCGGCTTCGCGCCCGAGTCGACCGTGTCGGCGAACGGGTACAGGTTCGCGATGACCAGGTCGAACGGCTCGACGGCCAGGTCGTCGAGCTGCTGGAGGTGCTCCTCTTTGCGGCGGTCGGCGAGCAGTCCCGCGTGCACCTTCGGGTGCAGGGTCTTGACCCGGCCGTCCAGGCACTCGGGGAACCCGGTGAGCTTCTCCACCTTCAGCACCGGGACCCCGGCGGCGGAGATCCGTCCCGCGGTCGACCCGGTGGAGACGAGCTCCACGCCGGCCTCGTGCAGGCCCCGGGCGAGGTCTTCCAGCCCGGTCTTGTCGTACACGCTGATCAGCGCGCGCTTAATCGCCACCCGACTCACCGGCCGAGCTCCCCTCTTGATCGGACGAACAGGTCCTGCACTTCATGGAGACCCGCCTGCCGCGCGCGGTCCAGCCGTCGCGGGCCAGCCGTCCGACGACGTCGACCAGGAGCCGGCGCTCCACCCGCTTGATGCGCTCGTGCAGGGAGTCCTCGTCGTCATGCCAGCCCACGGGGACGGTCTCCTGGGCGATGACGGGTCCGGTGTCCACGCCTTCGTCGACGAAGTGAACCGTACAGCCCGTCACCTTCACCCCGTACGCCAGGGCGTCCCGTACGGCGTGGGCGCCGGGGAACGACGGCAGCAGCGCCGGGTGGGTGTTGACGGTCCGGCCGCCGAACCGGGCGAGGAAGCGCGGACCGAGGATCTTCATGAAGCCGGCGGACACCACGAGGTCGGGTTCGTGCTCGGCGACCGCCTCGGTGAGCGCGGCGTCCCAGTCGGCACGGGACGGGAAGTCCGGGATCCGGACGGTGAACGTGGGCAGTCCCGAGCGTTCGGCGCGGGCGGTTCCGCCGATATCGTGGCGGTCCGCCCCCACGGCCACCACTTTCGCCCCGTAGGCTGGATCCGCGCACGCGTCGAGCAGCGCTTGTAGGTTGGTCCCCGCGCCGGAGACGAGGACGACGAGCCGGGCGGACACCATGACTCCCTGGTGGACGGTAAGGCGGGGGTTCGGCCATGACGAAGCCTATCGGGCCAGCTCGGCGCGGCTTGACGGCAGACCGCGCGGACCGCGTCCGGATCCGCACCATTCCAGGAGGAACGACACGTGAGCGAGCAGCCGGGCCCTCCGGTCCAGCCCGAAGACCGCCCCGGCGGGCGGCCGGCGGGTGAGCCGCCCGCGGGACAGCCCCGGACGCAGCGCGGCGGATGGCGCGCGCTGTGGCTCGGCGGCATCGCGCTGCTGACCTCGTTCTTCTTCTATCCGCTCGGCCTGGTGCTGGGCATCGCGGCGCTGGTGGTGGGCATCCGCGCCCGCCGGGCCGCGCGCGACGCCAGCGGCTCCGCCCCGGGCGCCGTCCCGGGCATCGTGCTCGGCTCGGTCGGGCTGGCGTTCTCGGTGCTGTCGGTCTCGCTGACGGTGTTCCTGTGGTCGGAGCTGAGCGGCTACCAGAACTGCCTGAGCACCTCCAACACCGCGACCGACGAGCAGGCGTGCCAGGACGAGTTCTACCCCAGGATCGAGGACAAGCTCGGCCTGCCGTCCGGCAGCATGGAGCAGTACGGCGACCTGCTCTAGCCGCTTGCTCTAGCCGCTGGCGGCCTACTCGCGCGGCTCGCCGTGCTCGCCGGGAGGCGGGTCCTCGCGCAGGACGTAGATGGCGCCGCCGCGGTTCTCGGTCCGCCCGGGATCCTCGCGGGGCGGCGGCACGTGCCGCTCCGCGGCCTCCGGCTCAGCCACGGGTTCGGCGGGCGCGTCGTCCACCAGATGGCCTTCGACCACGACCGTCCCGTCGCCCGGCGGCGGCGCGGGCTCCTTCGCGGGCCGCTTCTCGTCCCGGGCGGGCGGTTCGCCGCCGGGTGGCGGGTCCGCCTTCCGGCGGGTGCGGCGGCGGGGCG
>NZ_SMKB01000167.1:0-16046 GCF_004348575.1 Actinomadura sp. 7K534 | reverse complement strand
GTCCCGCTTCCACCGCTCCCGCACGCTGCGCAGGCTGGGGCGGGTCGACCGGTGGGCGTTCGACGGGGTCGCGGCGGCGCACCTGCCGGGCCTGGAGTACGTCCTGCCGAGGCTGTCGCGGTTCGCCGACCACGGCGTGCTGTGGTTCACGAGCGCTTCGGTGATGGGGCTCTCCGGCGGCGCCCGGCTGCGGCGCGCGGCGCTGCGCGGGTCGCTCGGGATCGCGGTGGCGAGCCCGGCGGTGAACCTCCTCGGCAAGCAGGCGTTCCGCCGCAGGCGGCCCGTCGTGGACCTGGTGCCGCCGATCCGGATCCGCTGGAAGCTGCCGACGTCGCACGCCTTCCCGTCCGGCCACTCGGCGTCGGCCGCGGCCTTCGCCACCGGCGTCGCGATGGAGGCGCCGCGCTCGGTGGCCGTGCCCGTCGCGGCCACGGCCGCGGCGGTGGCGTTCTCCCGCGTGTACACCGGCGCCCACTATCCGGGCGACGTCCTCGCCGGGGTGGGGATCGGCATGCTCGCCGCGCTCGGGACGCGGACGGTCTGGCCCGCCCACCCGCCGGCGGCCCGGGTGACGCCGGCCGAGGACACGGTCACCGGGCGGGACCTCGGCGAGCTGGTCACCGGCGACGGGCGCGGGGTGGTCGCGGTCGTCAACCGCGCCGCCGGGGGCGGCGACGCGCCGGTCGGGATGGCGGGCGCGATACTGCCGAGCCGCGCGGACTTCGCCGTGGAGATCCTCGAACGGGAGCTGCCCGCGGCGGAGATCGTCACGTTCAGGGCGGGCGACGACGCCGACAAGGTGTTCGGCGAGGCCGCCGGGCGGGCGTCGGTGCTCGCCGTCGTCGGCGGGGACGGGACGGTGAACGCGGCCGCGCGGGCGGCGCTGGACCACGACGTCCCGCTGCTGGTCGTCCCGGGCGGCACGTTCGACCACTTCTCCCGCGCCCTCGGCATGGCGTCGGCCACGGAGGCGATCTCCGCGTACCGGGGCGGGCGGCTCGGCCGCGTCGACGTCTCCTACCTCACCCCGGCGGGCGGCAGGCGGGGACAGGACGAGGAGCACATCTTCCTCAACACCGCCGGCTTCGGCGCCTACACCGAGCTGCTCGAACGGCGGGCGCGGCTGGAGCGGCGCATCGGCAAGTGGCCCGCGCTCGCCGTCGCCGCCGTCCGGACGCTGCGGCACTCCGAGCCCGTGGACCTGTTCGTGGACGGCCGCGAACGCCGCGTCTGGCTGGCGTTCGTCGGCAACTGCCTCTACGGCGCGCGGGGCACCACCCCGAACTGGCGCGAGCGGCTCGACGACGGGTGGCTCGACATCCGCACGGTCTCCACCGGCCGCCGCGTCCCCCGCGTCCGCGCGGTCGCCGCGGTGCTGGCCGGGCACCTGCACATCACCCCCGGCTACCGCGCGTGGAAGGCGACCGCGCTGGAGCTGGCGTCACCGGCCGGCGGGCTGCGGATCGCCCGCGACGGCGAGCTCACCGCGCTGCCCGCGAAGCTCCGCTTCGGCAAGCACGCGGGCGCCCTGACCGTCTTCTGCCCCGCCGAGGCGCTCCGCTGACGGGCCCCGGGGAGCGCGGGGTTTGGCGGACGGCGACCGGGTAGGGGATCGGACGCCCACGGAGGAGGTAACCGGACATGACGAGCCCGGACACGAGCAATGACACCGCGATGGGGGTCGACCCCGGCGCGCTGACCGACGACGACCTGTTCCGTGAGCTGGGGCATCTGTACCAGACGAGGCTCGACGCGCTCCGGCACGCCGCCGACCAGGCGTACGGGGAGCACACGCGCCGCATGAACCAGCTCGAAGCCGAGTACCTGCGCAGGCATCCGGGGCGGGAGATCGACCCCGAGCGCCTGCGCGAGGGGGCGCGCGCCCGCTGACGGCGCACCGCTGACCCCGACCGCCCGCCCGGTTCCGCGCCACCGGCCGGGCGGTCGGCTGTGCCCGGCCGGAGCGGGGCCGGAGCCCGCTGTTGTTCGCGGGTTCGTGTTGTTCGGGTAAAGGTCCGGCGTTGGGCGCGGGGGAGCGGCAGGGTCCGTTGCAGGATCCGAAGGGGGATCCTCGGGGGGTGTGTGTTCTGTGAGGCGGACCCGGCCTGGCCGGAAACGAAAGTGCCGTGAGCGGAGTCGGCGCGACGAGCGCGAGCGCCGCGGGCGCGGGCAGCAGCCGAAGCTGGACGAGTGCGTCCGGCGGTGGTGGCCGTTCGTGGCGGGCACGCTGGCGACGACCGGGCTGCTGCTCGGGGCGTACCTGCTGGCGCCGCGCGATCCGGGCGCGGCGGCGACGCTGCACGTACGCGGCAAGGCCCCGCCGGACGGGTCGTTATCCGGCAGGGTGGCGCCGGACGCCGCGGCGGGTGTGGGAGCGGGCGTCCACGAGCGGCCGATGAGCAGCTACACCACCCGGTTCACGCCGGGGGAGCCCCGCGTCCGCAACATCGAGCTGGCCGCCCGGATCCTCGACGGCCACGTCGTCGATCCCGGCCGGACGTTCTCGTTCAACGACGTCGTCGGGCCGCGCACCAAGAGCCGCGGATACGTCCCGGCGCCGGCCATCATGGGCTCGCGGCTGGTGAAGGACGTGGGCGGCGGCATCTGCCAGGTGTCCACGACGCTCTTCAACGCGGTGTTCCGGGCCGGCCTGGACATCCGCAAGTCGCGGGCGCACACCATGTACATGCCGGAGTACCCCGAGGGGCGCGAGGCCGCGGTCGCCTATCCGGGGCTGGACTTCACGTGGCGGAACGACACCGGGCACCCCGTCCGCATCGAGGTCGGCTACACCGCGGCGTCGCTCACGGTCAGCCTGTACGGCGAACGCAGGTACGAGGTGCGGTCGAAGACGTCCGAGCGGTACGGGATCAAGCCGTACGGGACGGGCGTGGGACGGGGACGGAAGTGCGTGCCCATGGCCGGCCGCAAGGGCTTCAAGATCGACGTCTGGCGGACGCTCCTCGACGACGGGCGGAAGGTCAGGCGCGAGAAGTTCCACACCGAGTACCGCCCGCAGCCCAAGGTGGAGTGCAGGTAGCAAGGTGGAGTGCCTGTAGGGGGTGCGCGGGGTCCCGGCGGCGCCCGTGACAGGCTGAAGGCATGGCGGTACCAGAGGGAACGTACGAGCTGGGGCCGGACGACGGGCGGCTGCTGGTCAGGACCGGCCGCAGCGGGCTCGGGCGCCGCGCCGGCCACGACCTGACCATCGAGGCCACGCGCTGGACGGCGGCGGTCGAGGCCCGCGACCCGCTGGACGGGTCGTCCGTCCGGGTGACCGTCGACGTGGACGCGCTGGAGGTGCGCGAGGGCACCGGGGGCGTGAAGCCCCTCACCGGCGACGACCGCGCCGAGATCGAGAAGAACCTCCGCAAGGTGCTGGAGGTCCATCGCCACCCGGAGATCACGTTCGTGTCCACCCGGATCACCGGGGACGGCGAGATCGAGGGCGACCTCACGATCATGGGGCGCGCGAAACCCGTGCGGATCCGGGCCGAACTGGACGGCGACCGGGTGCGGGGAGGCGTCACCGTGACGCAGAGCCGCTGGGGCATCAAGCCGTACTCGGCGTTCTTCGGCGCCCTCAGGCTGGCCGACGACGTGGAGATCGACTTCGATCTCCGGCTTCCCGCCTAGCGCGGGCGGCGCGGGCGAACTGGTCGTCCAGGCTGCGGGGGAACGGCAGCATCCGGTGGATGTCGCGCCAGGGCGCGAACTGCCGGACGGCGTTGAAACCGGCCGCCGTCACGATCCGTTCCACGTTCGGGCCCGGTCGCCAGGCGGGATAGGCGTCGAGGTACGCGACCTCTGGGGCCAGGCTGTCCGGCTTCTGGGGCGATACCAGTGTCATCGGCGGGCGGAGGCCTTCGGCGGACGCCATGTCGCGCGCGTAGGCGACGAGTTCGAGTGTCTCTGCCGCCGGCCCGCTGTGGACGATGAGCCAGCCGTCCACGTCGACCGGCTCCGACGGGGGATCGGTCAGGGCGAGCGGCACGATCTCGTCGGAGACGGCGCGCAGGTATGCCTCGTGCGCGGGCGCCAGCGGTTCGAGGACGAACGTCCGGTCGAAACGCGGGGGATCGGCGGGCAGCATCGGCGCGTAGGCGTCCCAGCGGAGCAGCCGCGCCAGGTGCGTGACCTTCGTGCCGGGAAGGATCACGTCGCCGCGGATGAGCTCGCCCTTGAGACCGGCGGGGAAGGCGTCCACGATCACCTCTTCCGGCACCTCGTCCGGCGCGAGGCCCGTGACGCCGGTGCCGCGCACGATCCGCCAGTCGCCGGTGACGCGCGGATCGCCCGCGAACGGCGACGCGGTGACGACGGTGACCGGCCCGTCCACCCCCAGGGTGTGCAGGACGGCCCTGAGCCGCGTCAGGTGCCCGAGCCCGTCCCCGGACGCGTAGCAGAGGATCACCGGACCGCGTCGAGCACGGTGCGGTAGCCGGCGGTCTCGGCGGCCGGGGTGAAGTCGCGCCGGATGCGTTCCGCGCCCGCCGCGCCGAGCTTCGCCAGCTCCGCGTCGCCCGCGCGCGCGGCCCGGTCGATCGCCGCGCGGCACGCGTGCGCGTCCCCGGCGGGGAACGTGAACCCGATCTCGTCGTCGGCGACGTCCGCGAGCCCGCCCGCGTCCGAGGCGAGCAGCGGCACGCCGAGCGCCGCCGCCTCCAGCGCGACGTTCGGCATCCCGTCGTAGAAGGACGGCAGCGCGACCAGGTCGCAGCTCGCGTAGACGGCGGGCAGGTCGTAGCGGTCGAGGAACGGCATGGCCGAGTGCGGTACGCCGCGTTCGGCCAGCGACTCCGCCACGGACTCCTCCACCTCGCCGACCAGCAGCAGATGGAACGACTCGGCGTGCCCGGACGCGGCCAGGGCGTCCAGGAAGAAGCCGACGCCCTTCTTGACCTTGAGCTGCCCGATGAGCCCGATCGTCCGGCGCCCCGGCGCGACGTGCTCCGCCCGCCAGGCCCGCGCCCGCTCCCGCTCGGACGGCAGGACCCGCCACTGCTCGGTGTCGACGCTGTTGGCGACGTACGTGACCGCCGCGTCCGGGGCGATCGCGGACACCAGCGGCGCGTGCGAGCGGGCGACGACGCACACCCGGGACGAGGCGCGCAGCGCGTCCGCCAGCACGCCCCGCCGCCGCATCGAGAAGACGCCGACGTCGATGTCGTTGCCGCGCAGCAGCGTGACCAGCGGGGCGTCCAGCAGCGCGGACAGGACGGGCGCGGCGAGCATCGCGTACGCGCCGCCGAACGCGACCACGTGGCCGTAGCCGGCGAGGTCCTCGGCGTTGATCGTCGTCCACAGCCGCCGCAGCGCGTGCTCGGGGTCGTCGCCGAGCGGCGCGGTGACCAGCCGGCCGCCGTGCTCGCGCCCGACGCCCCACGGGCGGTCGCGGCGGGTGAGGTGCGCGACGTCGACCTCCGCCCCCGACGCGCGCAGCCCCCGCACGATGCGGTCGCACGACTGGGACATCCCGCCCCGGCTCGGCGGGTAGTGCTCGGTGAGCCACAGGACGCGGGGCATCAGCTGTCCACGAAGCCGGTGTCGTCGTCCGGGCCCCAGTCACCGCCGTGGGACCAGTCGTCGCCCGGGTTGAACGCCCCGCGGTCGTACTCGTTGAAGGTCGTGTACCAGAGGGCGTCGTTGTAGAGCTGCGAGCTGCGCTGGTAGTAGTGCCGCCGGTAGCCGCCCGTCCAGGCCGGGTGGTGCGGGTCGTGCGTCCCGTAGCCCTGGGCGGCGCCGCATTCGGGGCAGAGCCCGTTCGCCGCGGCGTGCGCGCCGCAGACGGGGCGGCCGCACCCGGGGCAGGACACCACCGCGGCCTGCCCGCAGCGTCCGAGGACGAAGAAGCCGGTGGTCACCGAGCATGGGGTCACGGGGTCCTCCTCGCGGTGCGGCCCGGGGGCGTCCACCGGAACGGTTCCGTCGACACGTGCAGGATCTGGTCGATCATCGCCTGGTCCTCCAGCGGCCCGGGGAACTTCCCGTTCGCCCGGATCACCGTGCGCTTCCCCGGCTTGACGCGGACCCTGACCCAGGCGGGCGGCGGCGACCCCGGCCGCTGCACGGCCGCGTCCTTCGCCAGCCGCCGCGTCACCTGGACCAGCTGCACCGTCTTCGACTTGGACTTGAACTTGATCTTGCCCCGCGGGTTGCGCTTGCGGTACTTGCGGTGCCGGACCCGGTCGGTCACCGACAGCTCCAGGACGCTGCCGTCGCGCAGCTCCGCCCGCATCCGCAGCCACGGGTCCATGGCGTACCACTGCTTCATCGACGTGATCGGATGCCGGACGGGCACGTCGTGCTGCGGCCCGTTCTTCTCCGGCAGCCGGTGGCCGCGCATGTCCGCCGCGACCGACAGCGTCCCGTGCGGCGGCATGTCGGCCACCAGGATCCGCAGCATCGGCACGAGGACGCCCGGCACCCGCCGGTTCAGCTGCCACTTGCCCCGCCGCACCTCACTGGTGTGCCGCGCGAGGCTCTGGATGACCGGCTCCCAGTCGTCCCGCCGCAGCGAGACGGAGAACGCCCGCTCCAGGGTGAGCGCCCTGTGCAGGGGATGGAACCGCTCGATGGCGGCCTTCTGCTTGCGCCAGAACATGACGAACCACCTATCGAACCTGGTCGTGCAGCGGCCGGACGACCGTGCGGTAGACCTCGGCCAGGCGGGCGCGGGAATGCGCCCACGTCAGGCCCTCCTCGATCCGGCGCCGGCCCCTGCCGCCCAGGGCGGCGGCCTCGTCCGGGTACTCCAGCAGGATCCGGACCGCCCGCGCCAGCTCGGCGGGACGGTCCGCGGGGACGAGGCGCCCGTGCTCCCCGTCCGCCATCAGCTCCCGCACCGCGGGCAGGTCGGAGGCCACGACCGGCACCCCCGCCGCCATCGACTCGATCACCTTGAGCGGGGCGCAGCCCTGGTCGAGGTTGCGGGCGCAGCCGGTCAGCGGAGCCACCGAGACCTCCGCGTGCGCCAGCCACGCGGCCACCTCGTGGTGCGGCAGCGTGAACCGCCAGTCGACCCTGCCGGCCACGCCGAGCCGCTCGGCCATCCGCCGCACCGGCTTCGACCGGCGCTCCGGGACGGACGAGCAGACCACCAGCCGCAGGCCGTCCAGGTCGGCGAGCCTGGCGAACGCGCGCATCAGCACGTCCAGGCCCTGCCACGGCTGCAGCGCGCCGATGTAGACGATGTACCGCTCGGGCGCGCCCTCGGGACGCGGCGGCCGCGCACCGGTCTCCGCCCCGTTCGGCACCAGATGTATGTCGCGCTCCGGTACGCCGAGCGCCGCGACCGCCGCGCCGATCACCCGCGACGGCACCACGACGGCGTCGCTGCGCTCCAGGCAGTACCGCTCCAGCTCGCGGATCTTGCCGAGCGTGCTCGGCGCCGCCCACGGCCAGGTGTGGCTCATCTCGATGGACGGCAGCCCGTTGACCTCGTACACGACCTTGTGGCGCCGCCCGTCCGCGACGACCGGCAGCGCGCTCCACGGGTCCCGGACGTGGCAGACCTCCAGCGTCCCGAGGTGCGGCTCCAGATGGCGGGCGACCCACCCGGAGAACGCCTCCGCCCGGTCGATGAGGTTCGGGACGGGGACGTCGAACCGCGCGATCTCCCGGGTCCCCTCCCGCTGGTACCGGGGCAGGTCCGGGCCGCCGATCACGCCGAGCAGCCCGCCGCCGAAGTGGTCGAACAGCTCGTCGGCCATCTGCGCGATGTGCACCGCCGACCCCTTGCTCGACGGGAACCGGTCGAACGCGAAGTACGCCGCCCTGTGCTCCGTCCGGCCCTTCAACCGACCCGCACCTCCTCGTGCGCCGCGCGGTGCCACGCGATCTGGTCGGCGAGCCCCTCGGCCAGGTCGGTCGCGGCGGTCCAGCCGAGCAGCCGCCGGGCGCGGGCGGTGTCGGCCCACGTCCGGGTGGCGTCGCCGGCAACGGGGGTCTCCCGCCGGATCTCCGCGGGGACGCCGAGCGCCCCGGTGAGCATCGCGATCGCGTCCCGGACGGTCACGGGTTCGTGGTGGCCGACGTTGACGGCGATCCCCGGCGGCAGGTCCTCGGCCGCCGCCGCCAGCGTCGCCGAGACCACGTCCCGGACATGCGTGAAGCTCCTGGAGCGCAGTCCGTCGCCGAAGACGGGGAGCGGGCGCCCGCTCAGCGCGGCCTCCACGAACCGGTGGAACGCCATGTCGGGCCGCTGCCGGGGGCCGTAGACGGAGAAGTACCGGAGCAGGACCGTCCGCAGCCCGTCCCGCGCCGCCGCGCCCGCGAGCCGCTCCACCTCGACCTTGCTGGCCGCGTACGGGCTCGCCGGGTTCAGCGGGTCGTCCTCCCGGTTCGGCCGCCGCCCCGCGGACCCGTACACCGAGGAACTCGACGCGACGACGACCTTCGGCCGCAGCGCCGCCGGCCGCCGCGTGCACGCCGCGAGCAGCCGCGCCGTCGCGCGGACGTTGTCCCGCTCGACCGCGCGCCGGGCGCCCCACGAGTCGCGGACTCCGGGACGTCCGGCCAGGTGCACGACGACGTCCGCGGCGGCCACCGGGCCCAGCTCGTCGACCGCCAGGTCGAGTTCCGCCGCGACGACACCGGGCCTGGCCGCGAGATCCGCCCACGTGCGGCGCGCGACGCCGGGGGTGAGTGAACGTCCGGGCGCGTCGACGGCGAGGACCTCGTGCCCGGCCACCGCGAACGCGTCCGCCACATGACTCCCGACGAACCCCGCCGCCCCCGTGACAACCACCCGCACGCGGGAACTTTATCCGCCCCGGCACATTATGGACAGCACGGATTCTGGCCACCACCAGCCAGAAGCGGCGTGCGCTTCAGCGCCTGAGGAGTGCGCGGACGTGCGCGACGACGGCGTCCAGCGGCACCTTCTCCGTGTCGCCGGTGGCGCGGGCGGTCACTTCGGCGGTGCCCTCGGCCAGGCCGCGGCGGCCGAGGGTCACTCGGAACGGGATGCCGGTCAGCTCGGCGTCCCGGAACTTCACCCCGGCGCGTTCGGCGCGGTCGTCGATCACCACGTCCACGCCGGCGCCCTTCAGGGCGGTGTAGACGTCCTCGGCGGCCTTGGCGACGTCGGCGTCGTCGGACTGGGCGACCACCACGGTGACCTGGAAGGGCGCGACGGCCAGGGGCCAGACGATCCCGCGGTCGTCGTTGTGGATCTCGATGATCGCGGCCATCGCGCGCTCGACGCCGATGCCGTAGCTGCCCATGACCACCGGGACGCGCTTGCCGTCCGGGTCCAGGACCTCGACGCCGAGCGCGCGGGCGTAGCGGTCGCCGAGCTTGAAGATGTGGCCGACCTCGATGGCGCGCTGGATCTCCAGGGCCTCGCCGCAGCGGACGCAGCGCTGCCCCGCCTCGACCTCCCGCAGGTCCGCCCACTTGCCGACCTCGATGTCGCGGTCGACGTCGACGCCGCGCAGGTGGACGTCGTCGGTGTTCGCGCCCGTGAACATGTCGCGGCGGCCCCGCAGCGCCTCGTCCGCGATCACGGGGAGGGGCGCCGGGAGGAACGCGTCGACCGCGCCGAGGCTGCCCGGCAGCGCGCCCAGCGCGTCCTGGATCTCGGCCGGGTCGGCGGCGCGGATGCCGGTGGCGCCGGTTGCGTCCACGAGCTTCTGCTCGTTGAGCGGGTGGTCGCCGCGCAGCAGGACGAGCGTCAGCGTGCCGTCCAGGACGTAGACGAGCGTCTTGATCTGCCGGTCGTCCGGCGCGTCGTACGCCCGGAGGTCCTCGATGGTGCGGACGCCCGGCGTGTCGAACCGCTCCGGCGCGGCCGGCCCCGGCTCGTCGGACGCGGCGGGGAGCACGGACGTCGCCCGCTCGATGTTGGCGGCGTAGCCGCAGGCCGGGCAGTGGACGACGAGGTCCTCGCCGACGTCGGCGGGGCACATGAACTCGGTCGAGTCCGAGCCGCCCATGGTCCCGCTGGACGCCTCGCACGCCAGCGCGGGCAGGCCGAGCCGCTCGAAGATCCGGGTGTAGGCGCCGTGGTAGGCGTCGAACGACGCGTCCAGGCCGGCGCCGTCCAGGTCGAAGCTGTAGGCGTCCTTCATGGTGAACTCGCGGGTCCGCATGAGGCCGCCCTTGGGGCGCGGCTCGTCCCGGAACTTCGTCTGGAACTGGTACCACTGCTGCGGGAGCCGGCGGTAGGAGTTCAGCTCGCGGGCGACGGTCGCGAAGATCTCCTCGTGCGTCATGCCGAGGGCGTGGTCGGCGCCGCGCCGGTCGCGGAGCCGGAACATCTCCTGGCCCATCAGCTCCCAGCGGCCCGAGCGCTGCCACGGCTCCGCCGGGTGCAGGGCGGGCAGCAGCATCTCCTGCGCGCCGATCGCGTCCATCTCCGCGCGGATGATCTCGATGATCCGGGCCCGGACGCGGACGGCCAGCGGCAGCAGCGAGTAGTGGCCCGCGGTGAGCTGCCGGACGTACCCCGCCCGGAGCAGCAGCCGGTGGCTCGGCGCGTCCGCCTCGGCGGGGTCGTCGCGGAGCGTGGGCACGAACATCTGGGACCAGCGCATCCCGCGAGCGTAGCGAAGGGACCCGGCGCGCCGGGGAAGCGTCCGTGCGGTGCGCCGCGAGTCAGTACCCTGAGTGCCGTGAGCCGAGAAGGTGTGACGCCGCAGAGCGAGGATTTCTCCGCCTGGTACAACGAGGTGGTCGTGCAGGCCCAGCTCGTCGACCGGGGGCCGGTGCGCGGCACGATGGTCATCCGGCCGTACGGGTACCGGATGTGGGAGCTGCTCCAGGCCGACCTGGACGGGCGCATCAAGGACGCGGGGCACGAGAACGCGTGCTTCCCGATGTTCATCCCGGAGTCCTACCTGCGGCGCGAGGCCGAGCACGTCGAGGGCTTCTCCCCGGAGCTGGCCGTCGTGACCCACGCGGGCGGCAAGGACCTGGAAGAGCCGCTGGTCGTGCGGCCGACGTCCGAGACGGTCATCGGCGAGTACATGGCCAAGTGGATCGACTCCCACCGCGACCTGCCGCTGCTGCTGAACCAGTGGGCGAACGTCGTCCGCTGGGAGATGCGGCCCCGGATGTTCCTGCGGACGACCGAGTTCCTCTGGCAGGAGGGCCACACCGCCCACGCCGACGAGGACGACGCGATGCGCGAGACGATGTGGGCCCTCGGCGCCTACGCCGACCTCGCCCGCGACCTCGCGGCGATGCCGGTCGTCCCGGGGGAGAAGACGCCCGGTGAGCGGTTCGCCGGCGCCGTCCGCACCTACACGATCGAGGGCATGATGCGCGACGGCCGGGCCCTGCAGGCCGGGACGTCGCACTACCTCGGCACCAACTTCGCCAAGGCGTTCGAGATCCAGTACCAGGACGAGGCGGGCGCCCTGACGCTCGCGCACACCACGTCCTGGGGGATGAGCACCCGCATGATCGGCGGCGTGATCATGACGCACGGCGACGACAAGGGCCTCGTGCTGCCGCCGCGGCTCGCGCCGTACCAGGTCGTGATCGTGCCGATCGGGCGCAAGGAGCAGGGCGAGGAGGCCGCGGCGGAGGCACGCCGGCTGGGCGCGGCGCTCAAGGCCGCGGGCGTCCGGGTGCACGTGGACGACAACCGCCCGCAGCTCTCGCCGGGCTTCAAGTTCAACGAGTGGGAGATGCGCGGCGTCCCCGTCCGCATCGAGCTGGGCAAGCGCGACATCGACGGCGGCGTCGCGACCGTCGTGCGGCGGCTGCCGACGGTCGAGGGCCAGGGCAAGGAGCAGATCCCGCTGGAGAAGGTCGCGGAGGTGCTGCCCGCGATCCTCGACGACTTCCAGGCGTTCCTGCTGCGGCGGGCGGAGGCGTTCCGCGAGGAGAACACCGCCGCGGTGGACGGCTGGGACGCGTTCGCCGCGCAGGTCGCGTCCGGCTGGGCCCGCGCGTTCCACTGCGGCGACACCGCCTGCGAGGACGACATCAAGGCCGAGACCGCCGCGACGCCCCGGGTCATCCCGTCCGACGCGCCCGCGGAGACCGGCGACTGCGTGAAGTGCGGCCGCCCGTCCGCCTACGGCAAGCGGGTCGTCTTCGGCCGCGCCTACTGACCCGGGCCGGCGCGGCTGAGCGGGGCGCGCGGCGGGCGGCCGGTCAGGTCGTCCCCGGCCGCTTCGGCCGGCTCGCCTTCAGCCGGGTCAGGTACGGCTGGATGAACCACACGTAGCCGGACAGCGCCAGCAGGAAGGCCGCGGTGGCGATCGTCCAGCCCGCCTCCTCGGAGACCGACTCGACGACCAGTGTGGTCGCCGCGGTCATCGACGCCATCAGCGCCAGGGCGCCGATGATCCCGAACAGGTTGGCGCGGCGGATCAGCAGCGGCTTCTGGCCCAGCTGGAACAGGATCCGGTGGTGGAAGACCGGCGCGATGAAGCAGATCGAGGCGAACGCCGCACCGAACAGCGCGATGTAGAACAGTGCGGTCCCCACTCCGTCGACCTTCTCGTAATGGGTGGAGAACGGCACGATCAGCAGGAACGCGAACAGGACCTGCACACCGGTGACGGCGACGCGGAAGCCCTGGAGCAGTTCGACGAACTGCCGGTCGAGGCGCTCGTGCTCGGTCTCGTTGCGGGGCTTGTCGGCCGGGTCCGTGGTCATGAAAGCCATTTACCCCAGCAAAACGTTCGTCAGTCCACCAACTCGGTCATCACTGGCATCGTGCCTAGTCCAGCGACGCCTGCTCCACGCGCAGCGCGAGCATCGAGACGTCGTCGCGCAGGTCGCTGTCGCAGAAGTCGAGCAGCGCGTCCTCCACCGCGTCGAGCATCCCCGCCGGCGTCGCGCCCGCGTGCCCGGCGAGGGCCTCCAGCAGGCGTTCCTGGCCGAACTCCTGCCGCGTCATGTTGCACGCCTCCAACACGCCGTCGGAGTGCAGGATGAGGGTGTCGCCGACACCGAGCTCGATCGTGTCCTGGCCGGCCTCGAAGTCCTCGAACAGGCCGAGCGGGACGCCGCCGCGGGACGCCGACCGGATCACCCCGTCCGCGCGCACGACGAGTGCGGGCGGATGCCCCGCGGTGCCCAGCGACACGACGACCCGCTCGGTCTCCACCGTCAGCCCGGCCATCACGGCGGTGACGAACCGGTCCTCGTCCATCAGCGCCTCGTTCACGATGCCGAGGACGTCCCCCGGGTCGGTCTTCCAGCGGGCCGCCAGCCGCGCGCAGTGCCGGGCCGCCGCGGTCACCGCCGCCGCGTCCTCGCCCTTGCCGCACACGTCGCCGAGGATCAGCCCCCAGCCGCTCTCGGTGCGGAACACGTCGTAGAAGTCGCCGCCGACCTCCGAGCCGTGCGTCGCCGTCAGGTACTTCGCGGCCACGCTGACGCCGGGGATGGCGGGCAGCGTCTTCGGCAGCAGGCCCGCCTGGAGCGTCTCGGCGACCTCGGCGCGCCGCCGGTAGAGCCGCGCCGCCCGGATCACCAGGGCCAGGTAGCGGCCGAGGCGCTGGACGACCCCGAGGTCCATGAGGTCGAACGGGCCGTACTCGCCGCTCGCCGCCAGGGTGATCGTGCCGATGGCGCGGTCGCCGTCCTCGATCGGGACGCTCAGCACCGAGGTCACGCCGATCTTGCCGCAGACGGGCTGGCCGTCTGGGCACACGCCGAGCACGTCGAGGTTCTCCAGGTGCGGCCGCAGCGCGCTCTGCCGGGTGACGAAGACGGTGTGGGGGAGGGAGCCCTGGACGGGTTCGACCTCCTCCAGCATCCGCGCGGCCTCGACGGAGCGCTCGTCCTCCGGGCCCATGACCACCTGGCGGCGCAGCGGGGGCGGCGTGCCCACGGCGTGCGCGCCGCCGGGCGGGGGCGACCCGGGGCCGCCGTTCCCGCCGGTCAGGTCGATGAACGCCCAGTCGGCGAGTTCGGCGGCCAGCAGCCGGGCGCACCGCCGGATGGCCACGGTCTCGTTGAAGACGGGCTCGTCGAGCAGCAGCTCGCTGGCGGTGGCGAGGACGTCCATCCGGTGGACGATCGTGGCGACGGCCTCGTCTTCCGGCTGGGCGGCGTGGGTGCTCCGCGCGTGCGGGGGCTCCTCGCGGGCGGGCGCGTCCGGCGGGGGCGCGGTGCCGGTGGCGGCCGTCCGGGCGGACGCGGTGCCGTCGGACACCGCCCGCGCCGACGCGCCCCGGGCCGATGCGGTCCGCGTCGCGGCGGACGTGGCCGGCGCGGACGTGGCCGGCGCGGACGTAGAAGGGGCGGACGTGGAAGGGGCGGACGCGGCGGGGGCGCGGCCGGACGCCGTGCGCCTGGGCTTCGCCAGGGACGGGTCCGGGTCGGCGGCCGGCGCGTTCGCCGGCCCGGCGGCCGCCACGACCATCGGGTCGGGTTCGCCGCGGATCCACACGCGGGCCAGCGTCACCGTGGCGTCGACGGGGTGGTCGCGGCCGAGGAACCGGACCTTGACGGGGTGGCGCCGTCCCGTCCGGACGACCGCGGCGATCTGCGACCGCACCGCGGCGCGGGTCGCCATGTCGCAGAAGGCCGTGAACTGCTTGCCCGACACGTACCCGGCGGACGTGCCGAGCAGCGCGGCGGCCTGCCGGTTGACGCGCCGGACGGTCGTGTTGCGGTCGAGCAGGAACAGCGGCACCGGGGCGTCCTGGAAGACGGTGCGCAGCACCCGCCGCTCGTTCTCGGCCGCGGCCGACCCGCCCTGCTCGCCGGGGTGCTCGGTGCCCACGGTCCGCAGCACGGTCAGCGCCAGCTCCAGCTCGACCAGGGCCGCGTCCAGGGTGGCGCGCAGGTCGGGCTGCGGCACGCCGGCGGCCTGGCGCAGCTCGCCGATGCGCCCCTCGAGCTCCGAGATCTCCCGTGTCACGGTCTCGGGTTCGAGCTGGTCGGGCTGATCGTGCATCTGGTCTCCCTCTCGTCCGCACCGCACGATGGAGGCAGGCAGGGCCGGGCCGGAGGCCGGCCGGGCCGCGGTCTCGGCAGTGCGTCGCCGGGTCGGGCCGGACCCGGCTGTGCGCAGCCTATGCGCCTCACCCCCATGCGCCTAGACATGACCTAGGGAAGCCCCTGATGACCGACGATACGCTGCGCGAGTGCGGTGAGCTTCACGTGGCGTGTCTGTGAGATGCGGCGCATCTCCGCGAAGGCCGTGTCGGCGTCGCAGCCGAGGGCGTGCATGAGGATCCCCTTCGCCTGGTCGACGATGGCGCGGGCCTCGACCGCCTCCTGCAGCTGGATCGCGGTCCGGTGCACGACGTCGTACTGCCGGGTGTTGCTGACGGCGGCGCTGCCCTGCGCGATGAGCAGGGACGCGATCCCGCCCTGCGCGGAGCCGAGCGCCTTGGGCGTCACCCCGAACAGGGTGAGCGTGACCAGGACCGGCGGGTTGAGGTGCGGTGTCGTGCTGAAGCAGCGCACCCCCCGGCGCAGCATGTCGGCCGTCGCCTCGGGCCAGCGGGTCTCGGCGAGGATGTCGTCGGACGTCTGCGCCCGGCGGTCCAGCACCGCGTCGAAGACCGGCCCGCGGCCGCGGGCGAGCTGCCGCTCGACGATC
The DNA here is from genome assembly GCF_004348575.1 of Actinomadura sp. 7K534. Lineage (NCBI taxonomy): Bacteria > Bacillati > Actinomycetota > Actinomycetes > Streptosporangiales > Thermomonosporaceae > Actinomadura > Actinomadura sp. 7K534. Next base: position 526 of record NZ_SMKB01000167.1, on the reverse strand, counting down.
TCGGCGAGGTCGGGATGGCTGGCGGCGGCGGCCAGCGGCTCCGGCCGGAACTCCTCGGGCACCGCGATGCCGGACGGCGCCGCGCCGGGGCCCTGGTTCTGCCGGGGGACGCGCGGCACGTCCTCCGCGTCGGCCTCGGGCAGGCCGAGCGCGGCGCCCGGGTCGTTCGCGGGCTCGGCGGGAAGCGCCCACCGCACGCTGGACGCGCCCGCGCATCCGGGCACGGCGCGCGAGGCGAGGTCGGTCACCCGGTGCAGGGTGCCGATGTCGGAGGACTCGCCGACCATGCCCAGCCGGGCGATCTCCAGCGCGAGCTGGTCCGTCAGGACGGTTTCGGTGGGCGTCACCCCTCCGAGATTATCCTGCGTTCCGAGTTGCGGGGTCGGCGGCGTCTGGCCCGCGCCCCGTCCGTGGTGTCCCCGGTTCATGGCGTTTCCCGTGGTGGGGCGGCCGCAGGCGGGCGCCGCGCGCGGGTCGCGGCGCGTCGGCGGGCTTGGCCGCGGGGCGGTTCGGGTGTCGGGGGCGG
>NZ_SMKB01000166.1:0-16164 GCF_004348575.1 Actinomadura sp. 7K534 | reverse complement strand
GACTCCCACCGAGACCCGCACCGCGCCCCGCAGTGAGCCCCGCAGGGAGACCCGTGCCGAGGCCGCGACGCCGCGGCCGCCCCGGCCGGTGGTCCGGACGGCCCCGCCCCCCGCGACCTACGACCGGATCGCGTCCCGCGCGGGCATCCAGTGGTACTGCGTGATGCGGGGGCTGGTGATCTCCGAGGAGTACACCTCCCGGCAGGCCCTCGGCGCGCTCGGGGCCGGAACCGGCCCCGCCGAGCTGCTCTGCCGCCTGGTGTCGGCGGTCAGCCGGGGACGCCTCACCGCGGACCACAGCGAGGTCACCTTCGTGATCCGCAAGCCCGAGAACCGCTTCGCCCGCGTCATCTGAACGGGGTCCGCACGAGGCCGGAGGTGCGTCCACCCCCGCGGCACAGTATTTTTCCTGCGGAAACTCCAAGCACACAGGACCAGCCCGGCCTCGCGCCGGGCGGGATCGGAGATCGCGGTGACCGCCGACGCCGGCCTTCCCGACACGCTGCGCGACCTGCCCGCCTGGACCCCGGACGCGGTGGAGCTCGCCGACCTGGAGCTGATCCTGGCCGGCGTGTACCGCCCGCTGACCGGGTTCCTCGGCTCGTACGACACCGCCATGGTGATCGCCGGGGGCCGGCTGGCCGACGGCACCCCGTGGCCGGTCCCGGTCACCCTGTCGGTGCCGAAGGAGCTGACCGAGCACGAGCGGATCGTCCTGCAGGACCCGGAGGGCGTGCCGCTCGCCGTGCTGCGGGTCACCGAGGCGTGGCAGGACCCGACGACCCAGGACCTGCGCCTCGCCGGGCCGCTGGAGGCCCTCCGCGCCCCCGCGCACGGGCCCTTCCACAGCCTGCGCCGCCGCCCGGACGAAGTCGGCCCCCACGAGGGCGACGTGCTCACAGAATCCCCCGAGGGGGGACGACCCCCCACACCCCCCGGCAAAGTGCTCGCCGTGGCCACCGGGGAGCCCCTCCACCGCAAGCAGCTCGGCCAGCTCCGGCAGGTCGCCGAACGGCTCGGCGCCAAGGTCCTGGTACTGCCGATGCTGGGCGGTGAGCACGACGAGTCCCTCGTCCGCGCCCTGCTGGCCGTCCGCCGGGAGCTTCCGGAAGGCACCCAGATCATCCCGGTCCCGCTGCCCGCGCGCGGCGAGCCGAAGGACCGCGAAGTCCTGCTGCACGCGCACATCGCGGCCGCCTACGGCGCGACCCACCTGCTCGCCGACCGCGAGGTCGAAGGCACCGCGATCCCCGTCGTCGTGCCCGAGCCGTGGGCCTACGACGCCGACGTGGAGGTCTGGCGGCCGGTCGCGCGGATCGAGCCCGACCACGTCCAGGCGGAGCTCACCCCCGAGCGCCTCGGGGAGCTGCTGGACGCCGGCGAACCCGTCCCCGACTGGTTCACCCCGCCCGCCGTCGCCGCCGAACTCGCGCTCGCGCGTCCCCCGAAGCTGTCGCGCGGCATCACGGTGTTCTTCACCGGCCTGTCCGGCTCCGGGAAGTCCACGGTCGCGCGCGGCCTCGCGGACGCCCTGGTCGAGCGCGGCGGCCGGACGGTGACGCTGCTGGACGGCGACGTCGTGCGGCGGATGCTGTCGGCCGGCCTGACGTTCTCCCGCGCCGACCGGGACCTCAACATCCGGCGGATCGGGTTCGTCGCCGCCGAGATCACCCGGCACGGCGGCACCGCCATCTGCGCGCCGATCGCGCCGTACGCGGCGACCCGCGCGGAGGTGCGCCGGATGGTGTCCGCCGTGGGCGACTTCATCCTCGTGCACGTCGCGACGCCGCTGGAGGAGTGCGAGCGCCGCGACCGCAAGGGCCTGTACGCCAAGGCGCGGGCGGGTCTCATCCCGGAGTTCACCGGCATCTCCGACCCCTACGAGGAGCCGGACGACGCCGATCTGACCCTCGACACGTCCCGGATGTCGCCGGACGAGGCGGTCGGCAAGGTCCTCGACCTCCTCGTCGAGGGCGGCTGGGTGCGGCCCGCGTAGCGGCGGACAGCGCGCCGAGCGGCGGGTCCCATCCGGCACAGCCGGTCGGGCACGTCCCGTTTGTGCCTCGCCACCCGGGTTACGGACCCGGAAGTCAGGTGCCCTATCGTGGACGCGTTTCCCTACATAGCTGGTAGGTCATGCCGATGGACTTCGATTGGACGATGGCGCTGGGCTCGTTCCTCGTCGCCATCATCGTCGGGCTGACCGGCATGGGCGGCGGCGCCCTGATGACGCCGATGCTCGTGACGTTCTTCGGGGTGAGCCCGATGGCCGCCGTGTCCAGCGACCTCGTCGCCGCCGCCGTGATGAAACCCGTCGGCAGCGCCGTCCACTACCGGCAGGGCACGATCAACATGCGGCTCGTCGGCTGGCTCTGCGTGGGCTCGGTCCCCGCCGCGTTCTCCGGCGTCCTGCTCGCGCGGGCGCTCGGCCACGGCGGCCGGGTCGAGGACGTCATCAGCATCGCGATGGGCGCCGCGCTGATGATCGCGGCGGGCGGGCTCGTCCTGCGCGCCTACATGTCGCACCGGCGGCGGTCCGATCCGGCGGAGACCGAGGGGAACGACGGGAAGGCGCCCGCGATCACGGTCCGCCCCGTGCCGACCGTGCTGGTCGGCCTCGTCGGCGGGCTCGTCGTCGGCATCACCTCGGTCGGCTCCGGCTCCCTCATCATCGTCGCGCTGCTCGCCCTCTACCCGGCGCTCAAGGCCAACCAGCTCGTCGGCACCGACCTCCTCCAGGCCGTCCCGCTGGTGTTCGCGGCCGCCATCGGCCACCTGCTCTTCGGCGACTTCCGGATGGAGGTCACCGCCGCCCTGCTCGTCGGCTCCATTCCCGGCGTCTACCTCGGCTCGAAGGTCTCCTCGCGCGCCCCGAGCACGCTCATCCGCCGCTTCCTGGTCCTGGTCCTGGTCGCCTCGTCGCTGAAGATGTTCGGCATGGAGCCCGCCCCCCTCGGGTGGACGCTCCTCGGCCTGCTCACCGCGGCGGCGGCCGGCTGGCTCGTGCTGCGCCTTCGCCGGGCCCGCGGGAGGGATACGCTGCCCTCTCGGGCCGGATCCCCCGTCGGCGCGGGCAGTCCAGGAGGGCAGGACACGAGTGGACCAACGATGGCCGCATGATGGGCGGCCGCATGACCGATGGCCGCATGACACCGTCGACGTCCTGGGCGTGCGGGTCAGCCGCATCGACGCCGCGCAGCTCCGGTCGTTCGTCGCGGCGGCCGTCAAGGAGCGGGCGAAGCTGACGATCACCTTCGCCAACCCGGACTACGTCCGCAAGGCGCAGAAGGACCACGCGCTGCGCGACCTCATGAACGGCTTCGACCTCAACCTCCCCGACGGCTGGGGCGTCGTGCTGGCCGCGAAGGTCTTCGGGCGGCCCGTCCCCGGGCGGATGGCGAACGACGACCTCACCGACGACCTGTTCGGGCAGCCCGCCGAGGAGGGCTGGCGGGTGTTCCTGTTCGGCAACGCCCCGGGCGTCGCCGAGCAGGCCGCCGAGAACGTCCGGAAGTGGTACCCGGGACTGGCCGTCGCCGGCACCCTGCACGGCCACTGGGCCGACGAGCACGGCCGGCTCCCCGCCGAGACCGCCGAACGGCTCGTCGCCGAGATCAACGACGCGTCCCCGGACGTCCTCCACGTCGGCCTCGGGACGCCCCTCCAGCAGCGGTTCGTCAGCGAGTACCGCGACCGCCTCACCGCGCCGGTGATCCTCACGTGCGGCGCGTACTTCGAGCACCTCGCCGAGCGCCGCGAGTACTACCCGGCGTGGGTCCTGAAGCTGCGCGTCGGCTTCCTGTACCGGCTGGCCCGCGAACCGCGCCGGCTCTGGCGCCGCTACACCATCGAACTGGGCTCCTACCTGGCCCGGGTCCTCCTGCACCGCATCCGGCACGGCAGGAACCCGGCGGCGTGAGGACGTTTCTATCGCGCGACGCTTTCCCCCGAACCGCTGCCTGAAAATAACCCATGTGGTAGGACAAGATGCCATCACCAACCCCGGCCGCACTCCGGAGTACCCCCATGCGCCCCTTCCTCGCTTGTCTCACGGCCACCTCTCTCGCGGCGTTCGCCGTGCCGGCAGTGGCGAGCGCGGCCTCGGCCGACATCGCACAGTCCAAGGTGGTCTCGGACAACCCGGTGAACAACACCCCGCACGTCCTGGACGGCACCGTCCGGACGATCGCCGTCACCGGCAGCCTCGTCGTCGTCGGCGGGAACTTCGCGGAGGTCCGTGAGGCGGGCAGCGGCAAGCCGGTGCTCAAGCGGAACAACCTGTTCGCCTACGACATGAGCACGGGGAAGATCAGCACGACGTTCGTCCCCAAGGTCGACGGCACCGTCCACGCGCTGCAGGCCGGGACGGGCGGCTGGGTCTACATGGCCGGGACGTTCAAGAACGTCAACGGCAGGAAGACGGGCACCGTCGCCTCGATCCGGGCGACCACGAACCAGGTGCACACCGGCTTCAAGCCCAACGTCAACTACCGCGTCACCACGATGGTGCGGCGCGGCCTCCGGCTCTACATCGGCGGCTCGTTCACCCAGGCGGGCGGCAAGGCCCGCACCGCCCTCGCGCGGGTCGACGCGCTGACCGGCGCCGCCGACAACGGCTTCAACTTCACCATCACCAAGCCGCGGTCCGGCACCCTCAAGGTCTACCGCCTCGCCGTCGACCCCGCCGACAGCCGGATGGTGATCAACGGGACGTTCACCCAGGTCAACGGGCAGTCCCGGCACCAGATCGCCATGATCAACACGGGTTCGGGCGCCGCGAAGCTGTCGACCTGGTCCACCCAGCGGTACGCCACCCCCTGCAACCTCTCCGCGTTCGACACCTACATGCGCGGCATGGACTTCTCCCCCGACGGCAAGTACTTCGTGGTCGTCACCACCGGCGGCCCCTACGGCACCAGCCAGCTGTGCGACACCGCCGCCCGCTGGGAGTCCGGCGCCACCGGCGCCGGCCAGGACCCGACCTGGGTCAACTGGACCGGCGGCGACACGCTGCTGTCCACCACGGTCACCGGCGCCGCCGTCTACGTCGGCGGGCACCAGCGCTGGCTGGACAACCCGTACGGGCGCGACCACGCCGGCCCCGGCGCGGTGTCGCGGCCCGGCATCGGCGCCATCAACCCGCAGACCGGCAAGGCGCTCGCGTGGAACCCGACGCGGACGCTCGGCCACGGCGTCGAGGCGCTCGTCGCCCACCCCAAGGGCCTGCTCGTCGGCAGCGACACCGACCAGCTCGGCCGCGAGTACCACGGCCGCATCGGGATGTTCCCCTTGGGCTGAGCTCGGTGCATCCCGTATGAGATAAAGGGACGACGTGCGATAAGGGGCGACGACCAGCCAGTGGAAGGGGCTGCCTGTGCAACAACGCGACCCGTTCCCCGGTGGTCACCACCGGCCCGACGCGCGCCGCTCGCAGCCCGTGCCGCCGGCACGGCGCCGCGGGCGGCGGCGCGGTCCGCGTCCCTCCTTCTACTACACCTCCGCGGGCACCCTCCTGGTCGTCGGCGGCTCGGTCGGCGCGATCGCGCTGAGCGGCCCCGGGCCCGACCGCGACGCCCGGACGGCCTCCGCCACCGCCGAGTCCGTCGTTCCCGCGTCGGCCGACACCTACGTGGTACGCGAGATGCCCGGCCGGGGGTTCGGTGACGCCGGGAAGATCACCGCCTCGGTCTGGCCCGAATGGCACACCGAGGCGTACGTGGCGTTCGACGTGCCGCGCAGCGCGTCCCGCATCACCGGGGCCCGCGTGGAGCTGACCTTCGACCGGCCGGAGAACCGGCCCGAGGTGGTCGAGCTGCGCTCGGTGACCGCCCCCTGGAGCGAGTCCGGGACGTCCTGGAGCAACCGGCCCGCCACGGGCCGAGTCGTCGCGACCGGCACCGCCCGCGGCGACAAGATCTCCTTCGAGGTCGGCTCCGTCGTGAACAGCCCCGGCCGCTACGCGTTCGCCATCACCAACCGGAACGAGTCGTCGGCGGCGTCGGTGCACTCGCGGGAGGCCGCGGACGGCGGGCCCCGCCTAGTGCTGACCACCCGTCCCGGGCGGGCCGCGTCCCCGAGCCCGTCCGCCACCGGGACGCCCGACGCGTCGGGCACCGCCCTGCCGCAACCCGGCCCCGAGCCGACCTGGGCGCCGCGGCCGAGCGCTTCCGCCGAGACCGCGAAGCGCCGCGGCGACGGCCGGACTCTCTGCGGCATCTCCCTCAACCTCAAGCCGGGCGAGACGTTCCAGCAGGCCCTCAGCCGCCTGGACGGAAGGTACGGCGGGCTGGAGACCGTCCGGCTGTTCTACCGCGGCATCCCCCCGGCGTGGCCCGGCAACCCCGACATCGGGAAGCGCCCGCCGATCATCTCGTTCAAGCTCGCGCCCAAGGACGTCCTGGCGGGCAAGCACGACGCGGCCATGACCCGCTGGTTCGGCACCGCGCCCCGCGACCGCGACGTCTACTGGGTCTTCTACCACGAGCCCGAGGACAACATCGCCAAGGGCGAGTTCACCGCGGCCGACTACCGTGCCGCCTGGCGCCGCCTGCGGGACCTCGCCGACAAGGCCGGCAACCCGCGCCTGCACGCCACGCTCGTCCTGATGAGCTGGAGCCTCGAGGCGGAGTCCAAGCGCAACTGGCGCGACTACTACCCGGGCCGCGACGTCATCCAGGTCCTCGGGTGGGACACCTACAACCTCGGCTGGAAGAAGGGGCGCTACGACTCCCCCGCCATGATGTACGACCGGGTCGTCGCCCTCAGCGAGCAGGAGAAACTGCCCTTCGGCGTCGCCGAGACCGGCAGCTACCTCGTCGGCGACGACAACGGCGAGAAGCGCGCCGCCTGGCTCCGCGAGACCAACGCCTACCTGAAGGAGCACGGCGCGCTCTGGGTCTCCTACTTCGACCTCGACTGGGAGACGGGCGACTTCCGCCTCCTGGACGCCCCCAGCCGCGAGGCGTGGCAGGACTTCTGCTGAGCCCCGGCCACCGCTGAGCCGCAACCACCGCTGACAACGCGAACGTGCCCCCGCCGGAAGGTTCCGGCGGGGGCCCGTTCGCGTTCGGGGTCCGCGTCAGCCGCGGGCGAGGATGATCGTCCACATGGCGGCGCGGCTGGACGCGTTGGTCGTCGCCGTCTTGCCGCCGTAGCTGCCGCCGCCGACCGCTTCGCCGCTGTCGACGATGAGGCTGGTGATGCGGCCGCCCCCGGACCCGATGCCGGTGCCGCGGGTCGTGACACCGGCTGGAGCGGTCCACGCGGTCGTGCTGGACGACTTGTCGCCCCAGTACGTCACCGCCCAGGCACCGGCCCCACCGACCGACGCGTCGGGGCTGGTGTGCTGGGCGACCGCGCTGGAGTCGCTGTCCTTCTCGACCGCCGCGATCGGGTCGGACGTGTCGGTGCCCGCGTACGCCAGCAGCCGGATGTCGGCCTTGGTGTAGCCGCTCAGCCCGATGTCGACCTGCTGCCCGGCGTCGCCCGCCTGCGCCACCCGCTTCCACAGGACGGACGTCGCGCTGCCGACCTCCTGGCTCTCGACCTCCGTCCAGCCCGCGGGCGGCGTCGTCACCTCGTGGTCGGCGCTGTTGAACGTCAGCACCATGATCAGTCCGTCGCCGGGCTGGACCGACGCCGGGATCTGCGCGTAGGCGGTGCTGACGTTGGCGTTGCCGCCCGTGCCGCCGCGGTAGGAGATGCCCGCCGCCTGGGCGGAGGCCGCCACGACCTGCTCGGTCGTGACGGCCTCCGCACCGCGGTCGTCGGTCACCGTGAGCTTCACCGGGTACGTGCCCGGCTCGTCGTAGGCGTGCTGCGGCGTCGCGCCCGTGCCCGTGTGCCCGTCGCCGAACTCCCACGCGTAGGACTCGACGTCACCGTCCGGGTCGGTCGAGCCGGACCCGTCGAACGTGCACTCCAGGGCGTCGCAGTCGCTGGTGAAGGCGGCCGTCGGCGCCTGGTTGCCCGCACCGCCGGCGCCGCGGGCGAGGATGATCGTCCACATGGCGGCGCGGCTGGACGCGTTGGTCGTCGCCGTCTTGCCCCCGTAATTGCCGGTGGCGACGGCGCCGCCGCTGTCGGCGATCAGGGCGCTGATGCGGCCGCCGCCCGAGCCGACGCCGGTGCCGCGGGTCGTGACACCGGCCGGAGCCGTCCACTCGGTGGTGCTGGACGACTTGTCGCCCCAGTACGTGATCGCCCACGAACCGCCCGCGGCGACTTCCGCATTGGGGCTGGTGTGCTCGGTGACGGCAGTGGGGTCGCTGCCCTTGGCGACCGCCGCGACCGGGTCGGACGTGTCGGTGCCGTCGTAGGCCAGCAGCCGTATGTCGGCCTTGGTGATGCCGCTCAGCCCGATGTCGACCTGCTGCCCGGCGTCCCCTTCCTGGGCGACCCGCTTCCACAGGACGGACGTCGAGCTGCCGACCTCCTGGCTGTCGACCTGCGTCCAGCCGGCGGGCGGCGTCGTCATCGAGTGGTCGCCGCTGCTGTAGGTCAGGATCAGGATCATGCCGTCGCCGGGCTGCACCGACGCCGGGATCTGCGCGTAGGCGGTGCTGACGTTGGCGTTGCCGCCGACGCCGGCCCGGAAGGCGATGTCGGTCTGGTTCGGCGAGACCGTGATCTCCTGCTCCTTGACGCCCTCGCCGTCGCGGTCGTCGGTCACCGTGAGCTTCACGGTGTAGGTGCCGGGCTCGTCGTAGGCGTGCTGCGGCGTCGCGCCAGTGCCGGTCTCACCGTCGCCGAAGTCCCACGCGTACGACTCGATCGAACCGTCGGGGTCGGCCGAGCCGGACGCGTCGAACGCGCACTCCAGGGCGTCGCAGTTGCTGGTGAAGGTGGCGTTCGGCTTCTGGTTGGGCGTCCCGGCGAACAGGAACACCGCCCGGCCGCGCCAGTCGGCGGAGCTCACCTCGGTGGAGGCCCCGGACGGGACCCCGGCCTCGGAGAACGCGACGCGGTAGAGCCTGCCGTTGCCGTTGTTGACGTAGTAGAGGTGCTGGCCGTCGACGAACATCCCGCCGGCGTTGCTCCAGCTCATTCCGGGCAGGTTGCCGACGGCGGTGGACTCCTGCGCGCCGACGACGTTGCTCTCCGGGGTGAACGTCCGGTAGTACAGCGCGGACTGCCCGCGCGTGTAGTAGATCCGGCCGTGCGAGAAGAACATCCCGGTGATGTTGCGGACCTGGTTGTGCCAGGTCGACATGTTGACGAGCTGGTCGGCGGTGTCGATCGGGGTGGCCGCGCCGAGCGTCGCCCCGTCGAAGGAGCGCCGGTTGAACGAGCCGTCCGAGCCGCCGTAGAACAGCTCGTTGTTGATCATGAAGGCGCCGCGGGCGGACCGCCAGTCGACGCCGGCGGTGCCGTCGTCGACCTCGGCCCCGGCGGTGGTGCCGTCGAACGAGCGGTGCTTGAGGTAGTTCTGCGCGCCGAAGCCGGTCCCGCCGGCGTAGTAGACGTTGCCGGGCAGCTCACCGGTGTGGTTCGGCGGGATCGCCTTGCCGCCGGCGAGCGGGAACAGCGCGAGCTTGGGGTGCCACTCGCCGCCGACGTTGTCGGTGTCGCTGCCGATGTACAGGCCCTCGTCGGTGGCGAGCATGTCGAAGACGCCGACGCCCTTGTCGCGGCCGGGGTTCCAGGAGAACGGCAGGCCGCTGGCGGGGTCGAGCGCGGCGATGCCCTCGCGGGAGACGGCGCCCTCGCCGGCGCGGTCGGCGCGGAAGGGGTTGTTGGCCCAGCGGAAGTGGCCGCCGACGTAGACGGCGGTGTCGGTGATCTCGACCGCGTAGCTGGTGTCGCCGCCGGTGTAGTTCACCCAGGTCGGCTGCTGTCCGGCGCCCGTGGTGGCGCTCTCCCAGCGGGCGTGGGTGTCGCACAGCTTGGGCGGCGTGCCGTAGGCGCCGGTGGTCGTCACGACGAAGAACCTGCCGTCCGGCGAGAAGTCGACGTCGCGCATGTAGGTGTCGAACGACTGGGAGCACTGGTCGCCGTAGCGGGTGGTGTCCCAGTTGGCGAGCTGGGCGCTCGCGCCGCTCAGGTCGAGCATGACGATCTGGCGCCGGGTCGCGCCGTTGACCGAGCTGAAGTTCCCGACGCCGACGAGCTTGGAGCCGTCGGGGCTGACGTCCATCTTGTAGACCTGGGTGACGCCGTCGCCGGTCTGGGTTCCGGCGAAGTTCAGGTCGAGGAAGTCGTCGCGCGCGCCGGTCTGCGGGTTCAGCGCGGCGAGGGCGGGCCGGGCGGCGCCGCCGACGGTGCCGAAGGTGCCGGCGGCGTACAGCCGGCCGCCGGCGAGCCGCAGGTCGCGCACCCTGGCGTCGAACTGCGGGTTGAACGAGGTGATCGGCGCGCCGGTCTGCGCGTTGAGCCGCGCGAGCACGAAGTGGCGGACGCCGTTGATCTCGCTGAAGTTGCCGCCGACGTAGAGCGACTGCCCGTCGGGGGCGGCGAGCAGCGCGCTGGCCTCGCCCTTGTTGAGGCTGGGCGCGAAGTCGGGGTCGATGGCGCCGGTGGCGGCGTCGAAGGCGAACAGCCGGTTGCGGGTCAGCGTCGGCTTGCCGCCGCCGGGCTCCTTGACCTGGGTGAAGGAACCGCCCACGTAGATCTTGCCGCCGATCTTGATGATCGACTTGACGTCGCCGTCCAGGACCTGCGGAGTGTGGTCCGCCGGGTCGTCGCCGACCACGCGGCCGTGGTCGAGCTGCGAGCCCCTGTCGTCGGCGTGCGCCGGGGCGGTGACGAGGCCCGTCAGCGTCCCCAGCGCCAGGACGGCCCCCGCGGCGATGGTCCCCCACCTGCGTCTGCCCATCGACCCCTCCGTGCTATGTAGAAGCAAACCAGTCGTATCGTGCGCGTAAAGGTGACCGGCGCCGGGTAAGCGTAGCCAGTGCGCATGTGCCGCCGACGTTCAGATCACTAACTTTTAGGTTTCAACCATCGAACGGCAGTGGATCTCAGTCCCGGATGGGACGTGTCCCCGCATCCGCGGACACGTCCATCGCGTCCCGCGAGGTACGCTGCGCACCTCGGAAGGACGCTCGGCGGGCCGCGGCGGAGCACCGGCGAGCGTGGCCGCATCCGGCCAGCGCCCGGTGTCGTCCCAGGCAGGCGGCCGGACGTCCACCAACGATGCGCGTCCTTCCAGGGACGCGGGCGGTGCGTCCGGTCACCGGGCGGCGCGGTCCGCGCACCCGCCGGTGCGGTCCAGGGGAACGGAGCGGTGATTGACCGGGATGCGAGGGATCGCGGGGAACACGCCCCTCGCGACGCCGCGGCTGCTGCCGTGGCGCCTGCAGCCGGGCTGGCCGCTCAGCGTCGCCTTCCTCGCCTTCCCGCTGTGGTGGATCCTCGGCCTCGCCAACGTGGTCCTGCTGGTCATGACGGTGCCGATGGCGCTGACGCTGTGGCGGCGGCGCGGCACGCTCGTCGCGCCCAGCGGGTTCGGCGTCTGGCTGTTCTTCCTGGTCTGGGTCCTGCTGGGCGTGCTGGTGCTGTGGGCGGACGCCCCCTTCGCCGAACCCGGCGGCGGCTTCAGCAGGCTGCTGGTCTACGGCTGGCGGCTCGCCTGGTACGTCTCGATCACCGTCGTCCTGCTGTACATCGGCAACCTCAGCGAGCGCGACCTGCCGTCCGGCCGGATCGGCAAGCTGCTCGGCTACATGTTCGTCGTGACGGCCGTCGGCGGGCTGATCGGCTCGTTCTTCCCCTCGATCCAGCTCACCTCGCCGGTCGAGATGATGCTGCCGCGCGGGCTGGCGGAGAACTCGTTCGTCCGCGACATCGTCCATCCGAAGGTGGCCGACCTCGAATCGATCCTCGGGTTCGAGCAGTCCCGGCCGATGGCGCCGTTCGCGTACGCCAACACGTGGGGCGCCGCCTACGCGTTCTTCCTCCCCTACTTCCTGCTGACCTGGGTCCTGCGGGCCGGGACGCGCCGCCGCGTGTTCGCGTTCGTCGTCCTGGCCGCGTCCCTGTGGCCGGTCGTCTACTCGCTGAACCGGGGCCTGTGGGCGGCGCTCGGCGTGATGGGGCTGTTCGGGGTCGTCAAGCTCCTCCAGGTCGGCGGGCCGCGGGTGATCGCCTGGACGGCGGGGATGGCGGCCGTCGGCGCGATCGTCGTGGCGCTGTCGCCGCTGCCCGGCCTCGTCCAGGACCGGCTGGAGAACCCGCACAGCAACAACCGCCGCACGATGCTCGCCGAGGAGACGACCCGCAGCGCCCTCACCGGGTCCCCGCTGGTCGGCTTCGGCTCCACCCGCAACGTGCAGGGCGACCTCGGCCAGGTGGCCGGCGGCGCGAAGGTCGGCTGCAAGGCGTGCGAGTCGCCGCCGCTCGGCACGCAGGGGCACCTGTGGCTGCTGATATTCGCCAACGGGGTGATCGGGACGATCGCGTTCTGCGCGTTCTTCACGATCCGGTTCTTCCGGCACTGGCGCGACCGCGGCGCCTACTCGCTCGCGGGCTGCGCGGTGCTGATCGCCTGCGGGCTTTTCATGATCACGTACGACATGGTGGAGGTACCGCTGTACACGGTGATGATCGCGGTCGCGCTGATGTGGCGGGCCCGGCGGGACGCCCGCGGCGGGGCCGCCTCCCACGCCACCGTCGGAGCATCGCGATGAGCGGCGAGGACGTGCGGCGCGCCTGGATCGAGGCAGTCGAGGATCTGTGGCCGGACGCGCGCGTCGAGTCCGCCGGCCCCGGCGAGGCGGCGGGCGCCCGCCGGGAGCTGGCGTTCCTGCCGGACGCCCGGCGGCCGCGGCTGCTGGTGCCGGCCGGGCTGCCGCGGGCCGCGGCGGCCGCGCTGCGCCGCTACAGCCACGACCTCGGCCCGAAGCAGCGCGCCGCGCGCGGGGTCACCGCGGCGGCCGTCCGCACCGGGCTGCCGGAGCGGGGGCTGAAGGACCGGCTGGTGGTGACCGGCGGCGGCGCCTCCGTCGAGGACCGCCTGGCCGAGCTGCTCGGCCGCCCGGTCGTGGTCAGCATCGGCCTCGGCAGCGCCCGCGCCAACCGCAAGCCGATCCTGCAGGTCCTGTCCCCGCGCGGCGAGCCGGTCGCGTTCGTCAAGGTGGGCGACACCGGCACGGCCCGCGACCTACTCGCGGGCGAGGCCGACGCCCTGGCGTACCTGAACGCGCGGCTGCCCGGCCCCGCCGGCGAGCACGCGGACCGGCACGCCCGGCTGCACGTCCCGCGGCTGCTGCACCACGGGACGTGGCACGGGCTCGACCTGCTCGTCCTCGAACCCCTGCCGACCGGCGCGCTCGGCTGGCGCCCGCGCGGCCGGGCGCCGCTCGACGAGATGCGGACGCTGTTCGAGGTCGGCGGCGTCGAGCGGGCCGCGCTGCGCGACAGCGGCTTCTGGGACGCGCTGACCGCGAGCCCCGCGCGGGTCCTGGACGACGGGCAGCGCGACCGGTTCGGCGACGTCATCGAGACCACCGGGAAGGCGTACGGGGACCTGGCCCTCGACTTCGGCGCCTGGCACGGCGACTGGACGCCCTGGAACATGGCCTGGCACCGCGGCGTGCTGCGCCTGTGGGACTGGGAGCGGTTCGCCCGCGGCGTCCCGAACGGGTTCGACCTGCTGCACTACCGGCTGCAGGAGGCGATGCGCACCGCGTCCGGGCCGCCCTACGCGACCTGGCCGGACACCGCGCCCGCCGCGCTGGAGCCGCTCGGGCCGACCGGCGCCGCCGCGCAGGCGACCGTCCGCCTGTACCTGCTGGAGCTGTGCCGCCGCTACCTGCTGGCCGCGCAGGAGCCAATCGGCGGCCCGCTGCGCGCCGACACCGAGCGGCTGCTGGAACTGCTGCGCTCCCACCCGCCGCGAACCGACTCCGGGAGGAACCCTTGATCTCGCGCCGTGACGCTCCGCAGTGGGTCAAGGAGGCCGGCCGCGCGGCCACCCGCGCCGGCGGGCGGCTGACCTCCGGCGCCCGCATGCTGCCGGACTTCCTGATGGTCGGGACGCAGCGCGGCGGCACCACGTCGCTGTTCCGGGCGCTGGCGGCGCACCCGGCGACCGCCCAGCCGAACTTCCACAAGGGCGTGCACTACTTCGACGTCAACTACCCGCGCGGCCTGTCCTGGTACCGTGGGCACTTCCCGGTCCGCTCGCTCGCCGAGCGCCGCACCGCGGCGGCGGACCTGCCCGGCGGGGGCGGGACGGCCCCGCTGGCGTTCGAGTCCGCCGGCTACTACATGCACCACCCGCTGGCGCCGGAGCGGATCGCGCGGGACCTGCCCGGCGTGAAGCTGATCGCGCTGCTCCGCGACCCGGTGGTGCGCGCCTACTCGGCGCACAAGCACGAGCTGGCCCGCGGATTCGAGACCGAGCCGTTCGAGCGGGCGCTGGACCTGGAGCCGGAGCGGCTCGCCGGCGAGGTCGACAAGATCAAGGCCGACCCGGCGTACGTCAGCCACGGCCACCGGCACCACTCGTACGTGGACCGCGGCCAGTACGCCGACCAGATCGAGCGGCTGTTCGAGCTGTTCGGGCGGGAACGGGTGCTGGTCGTGTACGCCGAGGACTTCTTCACCGAGCCGGAGCCCTGCTACGACTCGATCCTGGACTTCCTCGGCCTGCCGCGGTGGCGGCCCGCCGCGTTCGAGCGGCACAACGCCCGGCCGGGGTCCCCGCTGCCGGTCCACCTGCACCGCCGCCTCGCCGACCACTACGCCCCCTACGACGACAAGCTCGCCGCGCTCCTCGGCGCCGAGCCGGCGTGGCGGCGGACGGGCGCCCGGTAGGACGGCATGAACAAGCGCACCCTCGGCCCGTCCAGCGTGCAGGCGGAACCGCCCACGGCGCCGGACTCGATCCCGGTCACGCGGTTCGTGGGCGCCGTCCGGCGGCACCTCACCGCGCTGGTGATCGCGGTGCTGGTCGGCGGAGCGCTCGGCGCCGCCAAGGTCGCGCTCACCCCCGCGACGTACACCGCGCGGATCTCGGTGCTGGCGCCGCCCGTCGCGCTGCACCCCGGCATCGACATCGGTTCGGCGCTGGACTTCAACCTGCGGAATCCGCGCGAGACCACGATGGACACCGAGGCCCAGCTCGTGTGGTCGGAGAAGGTGCTGGCCGAGCTCGCGAGGCATCCCGGCTTCGACGCCCCCTACGACGAGCTCCGCGAACGCGTCGACTTGACGGTGCCGACCGGCACCCACGTCCTGACGATCGGCGTGCGGGGCGGGACGCCGGCGGACGCGCGGCGGGGCGCCGAGGTCGTCGCCGACGCGTACCTGACGCTGCGCAAGCAGATCCTCGGCCAGCTCCAGCAGCGCAACCGCGAGGCGCTGGAGCAGAACCTCGTCCTGCTCAGGACGCAGTTGCGCGCGCTGCCGGGCGACGAGGACGAGCTGCGCCGGATCACCACCCGCACCCGCCGCCAGGCGATCGTGAAGCAGATCCGCGACGTGGAACGGCAGATCGCCGGGCTGAAGAGCAAGGAGGAGCAGCCCGGCGAGGTGCTGCGGGCGGCCGGGCTGCCCGAGCGGCGCGACGACCCGAACCGCGACATCGCGGGCGCCAGCGGCATCGGGCTCGGGCTGCTGGTCTGGCTCGGCTACGTGCTGGTGCGCGAGATGCGGCCGCGCCGCATCCGCCGGCCCGCCGACGTCCGGCTGCACAGCCGGCTGCCGATCATGGTGGAGGCGCCGACGCTCGGCGGCGGGCACCGCGAGGTCTGCCGCCGCCTGCGCAACCTGGTGTTCGACGCCGAGGCCACCACCGTGCTCGTCGTCGGCGTCCCCGCGTCCGCGGGCACCGAACTGGCCTACGAGCTGGCCGAGCTGTGCACCGAGGGCGGCTCGGCGACGACCGTGCTGCGCATCGCCGCCGACGGGGAGGACCCCGTCGACCCGCCGCGCGCCGCCCGCGCCCGCCGCGCGTTCACCGTCCGGCTGGTGCGCAGCGACGACGACCGGCAGCTGACCCGGGCGGTCGACCGGGCCGGCCGCGAGTCGCGCATCGTGATCATCACCACTCCCGACATCAACGGCGCCGACACCATCGCCGCGGCCGCCGCCAGCGACCTGACCCTCGTCGTGGCGCAGCGCGGCCGCGCCCTGGACCGCGAGGTCGCGAGCGGCGTGCTGGCCCTCGACCAGTCCGCCAACCCCCCGCGCGGCATCGTGCTGACCGCACCCACCCTCGGC
>NZ_SMKB01000165.1:0-16192 GCF_004348575.1 Actinomadura sp. 7K534 | reverse complement strand
GCCCTGCCCCGACCGCACAGCTCGACAAGGAGCCCCAATGCCCGACCACGTCACCGACATCACCCAGCTCTACGCGCGCTACAGCCTCTCCATCGACTCCCGGGACCTGGAGTCCCTGCGCGGCTGCTTCACCGCCGACGGCGGCATGGAGATCACCGGCGGGCCCTCCTTCGCGGGCGCCGAGGGGCTCGCCAAGGTCATCGCCGGCCGTACCGCGGAGTCGCCGCGGCACGAGAACAGCAACGTCCTCGTCGACCTGGCCGACGACGCGAGCGCGACGGGCCGAGCGTATTTCGTGCTCCGGGGCCCGGACGGGCAGCCCGCCGCCATGGGCGAGTACAGCGACCGGCTGGTCCGCACCGACGCGGGATGGCGTTTCGCCGCGCGGCAGATCACCTTCACCTGGCGAGCCTGACGCGCGGCCCGCTCCGCGTGGCGGGAGCCCTGTCCTGGGCCGACGCCGTACACCCCGTCGCCCACAAGGGCTTCTCCAACTTGCAGAGCCCGTCTCTTCTCTTTCTGTTTAGTCTGGTCTAATCTTTGTGAGCCGTGTCACCGAGACGCGGCATCCCGAGCAAGAAAGACGCGAACCCCATGCTCAAGAAGCCCCTGACCGCGGTCGCGGTCGCCTCACTGATGACCCTGGCGGCGTGCGGCAACAGCGCGGGCTCCGGCGATTCCGGCACCGGTGCCGACGGCGTCGCCATGGGCCCCGGGGTCACCGACGACGAGATCAGCGTGACCGTGATCAGTGACTTCTCCGGTCCCATCGCCCAGGGCGGCATCGCCGGCTCGCTGGGCGTCGAAGCCAAGATCGACCAGGTCAACCGCGAGCAGGGCGGCATCTGCGGCCGCAAGGTCGTGGTCGACAAGCGCGACACCAAGTACGACCCGCAGATCACCACCCAGCAGTACCGCGCCGCGGCGCCGAAGAACCTGATGGTCGCCCAGTTCGTCGGCACCGCCGGCCTGAACGCCGTCCGGGCCAACATCGAGCGGGACAAGATGCCGACGCTCTCGGCGTCCATCAACACCCAGACCCTCGACCTCCCCAACGTCTACGTCGCCATGCCGCCCTTCGAGGTCGAGCTCATCAACGGCCTGACCTGGGCCGCCAAGGAGGCCGGCGCCTCGGCGAGCAAGAAGGTCAAGGTCGGGTTCGTGACGTCGGCCGACGAGACCGGCAAGGTCTACCTCGACGCCCTGAACCACGCGGCGAAGGCCACGGAGGGCCTGGAGGTCGTCGCCCAGCCGACCTACACCAACGCCGACACCGACTTCACGGCGCAGGTCAACAGCCTCAAGGACGCCGGAGCCGAGATCGTCATGCTGGGCGTCACCCCCGCCCAGACCGCCGGCATCATCGGCCAGTCGGCCCAGTTCGGCTACAAGCCGACCTTCGTGTCGAGCTCGGGCGCCTGGGCCTCCAGCCTCGGGAAGCCGCTGAAGGGCCTGCTGGACAAGTACTACGTCTCCGGCGGCTACGGCACGCTCAACGACGACAACGCCGGCATCCAGGCGCTGACCAAGGCCCGCAAGGCCTACGCCCCCGACGCGAAGCCGGACAACTTCGAGGTCGGCGGCTGGATCAACGGCACCGTCGTCGTGGAGGCGCTGCGCAAGGCGTGCGAGGCCAAGGACCTCACCCGCGAGGGCGTCAAGAAGGCGATGACCGGCCTGAAGGTCTCCTTCGACGACATCCTTCCCCCCATCGACCTCGGTGACGGCGACTCGATCGTGAGCTTCCAGTCCCGCATCAACAAGATCGGGGCGGACGGCGTGCAGGAGCCGGTCGCCGAGTTCTTCGAGTCCGAGGCCGCGAAGTCCTGGGACGCCGCCAGGCGCAAGTGACGACCCGGGGGTGTGCGGGCCCGGCAGGGCCCGCACACCCCCGGCTCCAATCCACCTCCGCGAACCAGGACTTCCAGATGACCCTCTTCCTCCAGCTCGGCTTCCAGGGCATCGCCCTGGGCCTGGTCTACGGGCTGATCGCGCTCGGGTTCGTGATCATGTTCAAGGGCTCCCACACCTTCAACTTCGCGCACGGCCAGTTCGTCGCCATCGGCGCCTACGTGGTGCTGGTGCTGCTGCCCCGGATGCCCTACGTGCTGGCCTTCATCGGGGCCGTGGCGATCACCGTCGGCCTCGCGCTGGTGGTCGAGCGGATGCTGATCCGCGGCCTGATCGGACGCTCGGTGACCGTCGTGGTGCTCGCCACCCTCGGCATCTCGACCATGCTGCACAACGCCGTCCTGATGGTGTGGGGCGTCGGCAGCCACGACTCGGTGGGACCGGTCGGCGCCGGCACCACCAAGGTCGGCTCGGTCGTGCTGCCCAACAGCGCCCTGGCCACCGTGGCCGTGTCGGTCGTCGTCCTCGCCGCGGTCGCCTGGTTCTTCCAGCGGACGCGCCACGGGCTGGCGCTGCGCGCGACCGCGAGCAGCCAGGAGGCGGCCCTGGCCCAGGGCATCGACGTGGGGCGGATGTTCGCGCTCTCCTGGGCGCTGGCGGCCTTCCTCGCGGTGACCGCGTCGATCTTCCTCGCCTCGTTCCCCCGGGTGGTCTCCCCCAGCATCGGCGACCTCGCGCTCATCGCGATCCCGGCGATCGTCATCGGCGGCATGGACTCGCTGATGGGAGCGGTGGTCGGCGGCCTGGTCGTGGGACTCACCCAGGTGCTGGGCTCCAACTACCTCAGCGACATCGGCGGCGGCCGCCTGCACGAGGTACTGCCCTACGTCCTCATGCTCCTGGTCCTCCTGGTCCGGCCCTACGGCCTGTTCGGCAGTCGCAGCATCGAAAGGGTCTGAGCCGTGTCCGTCCTCACCAGCCCACCGGCGCCCCGCGACGCCGCGACCCCCGCGCCGCGCGCGCAGGGCCTCCTCACCCGCGGCCGGATCGGCGTCCTCCTCTGGATCGCCGCCATGGTCGTGCTGCCGCTGGTGCTCCGCTCCGAGCTGTGGCTCGGCATCGGCATCCTCACGCTGATCGTCGGCATCGGCGCCATCGGCATGCAGGTGATCACCGGCCTCGCCGGGCAGATCTCGCTGGGCCACGCCTTCTTCATGGGCATCGGCGCCTACAGCTCCGCCTGGCTCGGCGCCGACAAGGGCCTGCCCTGGTGGCTCTGGCTGCCGGCGGCCGGCCTGGTCGCCGCCACCGCGGGCGCGCTGGTCGCACCCGTCGCCGTCCGCATCCGCGGCCTCTACCTGGCGGTCGCCACCCTCGCCCTGGTCTTCATCGGCCTCTACGCGTGGGAGACGTGGACGAGCCTCAGCGGCGGCGTCAACGGGCGCCCCGCGGCACCGGTCCTCTTCGGCGACCAGGACCTGAGCCTGGGCATCATGGCCGGCGACCAGGTGATCCTCGACGCCTTCCAGGCCTGGTGGTACTTCGCGCTGGCGATCCTGCTGGTGGCCATGCTCCTCGCCCACAACCTCAAGCGCTCGCGGCTCGGCCGCGCGTTCATGGCCGTGCGGGACAAGGACGTGGCCGCCGCGGTGGTGGGCGTCCCGGTGACCCAGACCAAGACCGTCGCCTTCGTCATCTCCTCCTTCTTCGCCGGCATCTCCGGCGCGCTGCTGGTGTCCTACATGGGCTACTTCACCCCCAGCCAGTGGCACCTGATGCTCTCGGTCGACTTCATCGCCATGATCGTGATCGGCGGGATGGGCACGGTCTCCGGCGCCCTGCTGGGGGCCCTCTTCGTGCGGGCGATGCCCGAGGTCGTGAACCAGGCCTCGGGCTTCCTGCCGTTCGTCCGCAAGGGCACGAGCACCGACGGCGGCATCACCGGACCGCTGCTGTCCGGGTTCCTCTACGGATTGGTGATCGTGCTGATCCTCCTCTTCGAGCCCAACGGGATCCGGGCGCTCCTGCTCCGGGCCTGGCGGCGCCTGCCGGCACCGCTGGGCAGCTCACGCGAAAGGCGGAAGACATCATGAGCCGCGACGCCTCCCCCGCGTCCGACGGCCCGCCGGCCCTGCGGACCACGGGCGTCAGCGCCGGCTACGGCGCCGCCGGGACCGCCGTGACCGAGCTGTCCCTGCGGGTGCCCCAGGGCCAGGTCGTCAGCCTGCTCGGCCCCAACGGGGCGGGCAAGACCACCGTCATGCGGGCGGTCTCGGGCCTGCTCGGGCTGCACCGCGGCCGCCTCACCGGCGGGCGGGTGGAACTCTTCGGCAAGGACGTGACCGGGGCCCGCGCGTCGCAGCGCGTCCG
Source organism: Actinomadura sp. 7K534 (assembly GCF_004348575.1). Taxonomy (NCBI): domain Bacteria; kingdom Bacillati; phylum Actinomycetota; class Actinomycetes; order Streptosporangiales; family Thermomonosporaceae; genus Actinomadura; species Actinomadura sp. 7K534. The sequence continues at coordinate 11,971 of NZ_SMKB01000165.1, read as the reverse complement.
CGCCGGGCTCGCGCAGTGCCTGGAGGGAAGGATGGTCTTCCCGGGGCTCAGCGTCGCCGAGAACCTCGCCAGCGGAGGGCACGTGCGCCGCTACCGCGGCGGCGCGCTCACCGAGGCCCGCGACGAGGTGCTGGCGCTGCTGCCGCGGCTCGGCGACCTGCTGGACCGCAAGGCGGGCTACCTGTCCGGCGGCGAGCAGCAGATGCTGGCGATCGCGCGGGCCCTGATGTCGCGGCCGAAGCTGCTGCTCATGGACGAGCCGAGCCTGGGCCTCGCGCCCCGGATCGTCGAGCAGGTCCGGGACATCATCGTCTCCATCAACGAGGCCGGCACCTCGATCCTGCTCGTCGAGCAGAACGCGCGCATGGCCCTGTCGATCTCCGGCTACGCCTACCTCCTGGAGGGCGGGCGGGTCTACGCGGAGGGCACCCCGGAGGCGCTGGAGCAGGACAACGACATCGCGGCGGCGTACCTCGGCGCCGGCACCGCGCCCGTCACCCCCCGAGGAGCCGACTCGTGAGCGCCGCACTGTTCGAGGTCGAGGACCTCACCCTCTCCTTCGCCGGGGTCCGCGCGCTGGACGGGGTCGACTTCACCATCGACGAGGGCGAGCTCTTCGCCGTCATCGGACCCAACGGCGCCGGCAAGTCCACGCTGTTCAACTGCATCTCCGGCATCTACCGGCCGGAGTCGGGGAGCATCAGGTTCGGCGGCCGGCAGCTGCTGGGCAGCGCCCCCCACCGGATCGCGAGCGCCGGGATCGCCCGCACGTTCCAGAACGTCGACGTCTTCCCGGCCATGACCGTCGAGGAGTGCCTGCTCCTGGCCCGGCACCAGCACCTGCGCTCCGGTCCGGTGGCCAGCATGGTCAGGTGGGGCCGCAGTGCCCGCGAGGAGCGCGCGGCACTGCGGAAGGTCACCGAGGTGGCCGACCGCCTCGGCCTCGGCGGCCTGCTGCAGAGCACGGTCGGCACGCTGCCCCACGGCATCCAGAAGCGGGTCGAGCTCGCGCGCTCGCTGTGCATGGAGCCCCGGCTGCTGCTGCTCGACGAGCCGGTGGCCGGGATGAACCACGAGGAGACCGCCGAGATGGCGGCGACCCTCAGCGAGGTCAACGCCGACCTGGGTGTCACGATGCTCCTGGTCGAGCACGACATGTCGATGGTGATGGGCATCTCGCACCGTGTCTGCGTGCTCGACTTCGGGCGCCGCATCGCCCTCGACACCCCGGCCAATGTCGTCCGCGACGAGGCCGTCATCGACGCCTATCTGGGAGGAGCACTGTGAGCACGGCGGACATCACCGTCTACGGAATCGTCGGGAGCCTGCGCAAGGGGTCGTGGAACCGGCTGCTGCTGGAGTCCGCGGCCCGGCTGGCCCCCGCCGGGGTCAGCGTCACGATCAGCGACCTGATCGGGCGGTTCCCGCTCTTCAACGAGGACCTCCTCGCCCAGGAGCCGGCGGCGGTCACCCAGATGCGGAGGGAGATCGCCGCCGCGGACGCGCTGCTGATCGCCACGCCGGAGTACAACGGCGGGGTCCCGGGCGTGCTGAAGAACGCCTTCGACTGGATCTCCCTGCCGCTGGGCGCGTCCGTCCTCCAGGGCAAGCCGGTCGCCCTGATCGGCACCTCGCCGGGACGGCTGGGCACCGCCCGGTGCCAGTTCGAGCTGCGGAACATGTTCGTCTTCTCCCAGTCCCCGGTGATGCCGGGCCCCGAGGTGGTCATGCCCTTCGCGCACGAGTGCTTCGACGAGACCGGGCACCTCAAGGACCCGGTGGCGACCGAGCGGCTCGGGGTCCTCTTCGAGAAGCTCCGCGCCCACGTCGCCGCGACCCGGGCGGAGGTGGCGGCCCGATGATCACCCGCACCTTCGTCTCCCGCCCGTCCGCCGGTGCCCCGCGCGCGGGCGCCGGGGGCCATCCCTGCCAGGGCCTCTACCACGTCCGGGAGGGCGACCGCCCGAAGGTGGCGATGATCGCCACCCACTACCAGATCGACTTCGCCGAGCACTACCTCGCCGACCTGATGGCCGAGCGCGGCATCGGCTTCCTCGGCTGGAACACCAGGTTCCGCGGCTACGAGTGGAACTTCCGGCTCGACCAAGCGCTGGTGGACATCGGCGTCGGCGTGCGCTGGCTGCGCGAGGAGGCCGGGGTCGACTCGGTCGTCCTGCTGGGCAACTCGGGGGGCGGCTCGCTGATGGCCGCCTACCAGGCCCAGGCCGTCGACCCGACGCTGCAGCCCCCGATCGACCACGCCCCGGTCCCGGGGGTGGACGAGCTGCTCCCCGCCGACGGCTACGTGTCGCTGGCCGCGCACCTGGGCCGTCCCGACGTCCTCACCGCCTGGATGGACGCCGCGGTCGTCGACGAGTTCGACCCCGTGGCCACCGACCCCTCCCTCGACCTGTTCAACCCGGAGAACGGCCCGCCGTACAGCGCCGAGTTCATCGAGCGCTACCGGCAGGCGCAGGTCGACCGCAACCACCGGATCACCGCGTGGGCCAAGGCGGAACTGGCCCGGCTCACCGAGGCCGGCTACTACGACCGGCACTTCACCGTGGCCCGGACCTGGGCCGATCCGAGGATGGTCGACCCGGCCCTGGAGCCCACCGACCGGAAGCCCAACAGCTGCTACCGTGGGCCCGTCGAGGCCGCCAACCGGGGCGACCGTGGGATCGCCGGGGAGACGACGGTGCGCAACTGGCTCAACATGTGGAGCCTGAGCGAGTCGCCCTGCCGCGGTGAAGGCAACCTCACCAAGATCACGATCCCGGCGCTGGTCATCAACCCGACCGCGGACACCGGCGTCTTCCCCAGCGACGCCGACCGGATCGCCGCCGCCCTCGCCGGTGAGGACAAGACCCGCCACGACCACGCCGGGGACCACTACTTCCTGGAGCCCGCGGGCGCCCGGGACGCGGTCGCCGACACGATCTCCGACTGGGTCGGCACGCGGTTCGGGAGCGGGAGCACGCGATGACGGCGTCCGCGGCGATCCACGGCGCCCGCGGCCAGCACTGGATCGCGCACCTCGCCCGGCACGCCCACGCCCGGCCCGAGGTGACCGCGCTGCGGTGCGGCGAGGTCGCGCACACGTGGCGCGGGCTCGCCGGCCGGGTGCTGCGGTCCGGCCGCGCGCTCGCGCGGCTGGGCGTCGGCCCCGGCGACCGGGTCGCCTTCGTGATGGGCAACGGGGTCGAGTACGTCGAGTCGCTCCTGGCGGTCTCCGCCGCAGGTGCGGTCGGGGTGCCGGTGAACCCCCGGCTGGCCACCGGCGAGGTGGCCTACATCCTCCGCGACTGCGGCGCGTCCCTGGTGCTCACCGACGGCGCGTACGGCGGACTGGCCGCCGACGCGGCCAAGGAGGACGGCATCCGGGTCGTGGACGTCACCGCGCCGGAGGACCCGCTCGCCGCGGACCCGCTCGACGAACCCCCCGCGAGCTCGCCCCCGGACTCGCCCGCGGAGGAACTGGCCGCGATCGACGTGGACGAGCACCGCCCGGCGCTGATCATGTACACGTCCGGCACGACCGGGCACCCCAAGGGCGCGGTCCTCACCCACCGCAACCTGCTCGCCCAGAGCCAGACGAACCTGATCGCCTTCCGCTTCGAGATGTACGACGAGGTCTACCTCTGTGCCTCGCCGCTCTTCCACATCGGCGCCATCGGAGGTCTGGCCCCCGCACTGCTCGCCGGCGCCACGGTGGTCGTGATGCCCACCGGCGCCTTCGACGCCGGTGAGCACCTCGACGTGATGGCCGAGCACCGGGTCACGTCCGTCTTCCTGGTGCCCACCCAGTGGCAGGCGCTCGTGGCCGAGCAGCGGCGGCGGCCCCGTGACCTGTCCCGGCTGCGCGTCGCCGCGTGGGGGGCCGCCCCCGCCACCGACACGCTCCTGAAGGAGATGGGCGAGGTGTTCGGTGCCGCCGACATGCTCGCTCTCTTCGGCCAGACCGAGATGTCGCCGGTCACGTGCGTGCTGGAGGGCAAGGACGCCCGCCGGAAGCTGGGCTCGGTGGGGCGGCCGGCGCCGGGCGTGTGGGCGCGCGTGGTCGACACCGATATGAACGACGTCCCCGCGGGCGGGATCGGCGAGATCGTCTACCGCGGGCCGGGCCTGATGACGGGCTACTGGAACCTGCCCGAGGCGACCGCCGAAGCGTTCGCCGGCGGCTGGTTCCACTCCGGTGACCTGGTGCGTGTCGACGACGAGGGGTTCGTCTACGTCGTCGACCGGCTCAAGGACATGGTCATCACCGGCGGCGAGAACGTCTACTGCGCCGAGGTGGAGAACGTGCTCGCCTCCCACCCGGACATCGCCGAGGTGGCGGTGGTGGGCCGGCCGCACCCGAAGTGGGGCGAGACGCCGGTCGCGGTCGTCTCGCCGCGCCTCGGACGGCCCGTCCCGTCGCTCGAGGAGCTGCGCGACCACGCCCGGCGCGAGCTGGCGCCGTACAAGCTGCCGACCGGCGTCGAGACGGTCGAGCGGCTCCCCCGCAACGCCTCGGGGAAAGTGCTCAAGTTCGAGCTGCGAGATGGAAGGGTCGATGACAGCGTCCACGGATAAGATCCGCTGGGTGGACAGTTCCTCCGCTGCTCAGCCTCGCAAGCCGCAGTACCCGATCGAGTCGGTCGACAACGCGCTGCGGATCCTGCTGCTGCTGGGCGAGCGGAAGAGCCTGCGCCTCACCGAGGTGAGCGAGTACCTCTCGGTGGCGTCGTCGACCGCGCACCGCGTGCTCGCGATGCTGCAGTACCGGGGGTTCGTCCGCCAGTCGAGCACGTCGCGGGCCTATGAACCGGGTCCCGCGCTCACGGAGATCGCCTTCTCGGTGCTGCGGCAGATCGACGTCCGCGAGCAGGTCCGGCCGCTGCTGGAGGAGCTCGCCAAGCACTACGGCGAGACCGTCCACCTCGCCCGCCTGGACGGCTCGCTGGTGTCCTTCGTCGACGCCGTGGAGAGCAGCCGGGCCGTGCGGGTCGGCTCGCGGATGGGCAAGACCCTCCCGGCCCACGTGTCGGCGTCCGGCAAGGTGCTGCTGGCGCAGCTGCCGGACGAGGCCGTCGTCGCCCTCTACCCGCGGGAGAACCTGGAGGCGCTGACCCCGCACTCCCTGTCCACGCGGACCGCGCTCCTGGAAGATCTGGACCGCATCCGGAAGCGGGGCTACGCCACAGGGCTGCAGGAGAGCGAGGACGGGGTCATCGCGGTGGCCGCACCGCTCGGCACGCACGCCGGCTCCCGGTACGCGGTGAGCATCTCGGCGCCCAGCCACCGCAAGCAGGACTTCACCGAGGTCGCCGTCGCCGAGGACCTGCTGCGCTTCGCCGAGCAGTGCCGCGGCTTCTTCTCCTGAACGGAAGCGCCTGACTAGCGGGCGAGCCCGCCCACTGCCGCTCAGCGCCGGGGGCGGCCGGGCGATGGGGCTGACCGACCCGGTGCCGGCGGTGCGTCCAGACTCCGATCCGGCGCCGGGTCAGCCTCGATGCCCATGGCTCAGGTCGCGAAGAGGGCGTTGAGCTTGCTGCGATCGAAGTACTCCTCGATCCGCCGGATCCTGCCGTCCTCGACGTACACGCGCAGGATCGCCGGGATCGACGCCGACCGGCCGCTGCGCTCGACCTCGATCACGTGCTGGCGGAGGAAGCCGTCCTCCAGCGCGGTGTGCCGGGGCTGGGCGTAGCCGAACTTGTCGTAGCGGTCGGCGATGCTGCCCAGCGTCGTGAGGTTCTCGTCCTTGGTCTGGTCGACGTCGTCGTAGTTGTGCCAGACGGTGACGTCGTCGTGGTACAGGGCGGAGACGGCCTCGATGTCACCGGCTTCGACGAGCCGGAAGAACCGTTCGGCGTACTCCACCATCGACTCTCCGCTCATGCGGAGGCCCCCTGGGCGGCCGGGACGCCCGCGGCGGTCATCGGCGCCAGGTTGACGTCGTCCTCGGTCAGCTCGCGCGTCCAGGCGGCGAACTCCAGCAGCACGCCGTCCGGGTCGAAGAAGTACATCGAACGGACGAAGACGCCGTCGTGGTAGGTCTCCGCCACACCGCGCTCGCTGTCGTCGTGTTCGAGGACGGGCCCGGTGCGGACGCCCTTGGCGTCCAGCTTGGCCTTGTACTCGTCGAACTTGTCGAGCGGGATCTTGAAGGCGACGTGGTTCATCGAGCCGTGGGCCGTGGCGATGTCGCCGACGCCCGGCAGCTCGGCGGCGGAGGCGACGCCGGGGGCCCGCCGGGGCGCGTTGGGGAACCAGAAGAAGGCCAGGTACTGGTCACCGCCCATGTCGAAGAAGAAGTGCTGCCCGCCGTTGGGCAGCTTGATCGTCTTGCTCAGCTTCATGCCGAGGACGTTGGTGTAGAAGTCGACGGTGCGCTCCATGTCCTCGCAGACCAGCGCGAGGTGGCAGAGCCCCTGGAGTTCGAACTCGGAGTTGGTCCCCATCGTGTTCCTCCTGTTCAGGTGACCCGTCGCCACGGTATCGGAAACTGTTTCTGGTCACCAGACTTTTTTCCGAACGGTCTGTACCATTGGGCGTGGAGGAGGGTACCCGCTCCCCGGCCCCCGCCGGACCCGCCGGCCCGCTCAGCCGCGGCCGCGCTCCAGGTCGACGGCGTACTCGAACCGGTCGGCGGGATGCACCGAGACCGTGATCTCGAAGGGCTGGCCGGCGCGGTCCAGGTAGCGCCGCGTCATCTGCAGCACGGGCGAACCGGCGGTGGTGCGCAGCATGTCGACCATGGCGTCCGGCACCGTCGCCGCGCGCATCCGCTGCTCGATGGTGTGCACGGTACGGCCGGTCGCCTCCTCGACCATGTCCGAGATCAGCCGCTTGGGGTCCAGCACCTGGTCGCCCACGGCGGCCGCGACGTCGGGCTCGAGGTAGACGTCGGTGCAGCACAGCGGCCAGCCGTCGTCGGCCGGGTCGATCCGCAGCATCCGGATCTTGGTCCAGCGCTGCCCGGGGCGGCAGCCGAGGACCAGGGCGTCGACCTCGTCGACCACGACCTCGGCGATCGACAGGACCTGGCGGTTCGTCTCCACGGAGTACTGCATCAGGTCGTCCACCGAATGCACGGAACGGGCGAAGACCGAATGCGGCTTCAGGCGCTCGACGCGGGTACCGCGCCGAGGCCGGCGGGAGACCAGCCCCAGCTCCTCCACGATGTCGAGCGCGGCGCGGATCGTCCCCCGGCTCACGTCGAACTCGGCCGCCAGGTCCACCTCAGGCGCGAACTGCCCGCCGATCGGCCAGCGTCCCGACTGGATCTGCCGGACCAGCTCCTCGGCGACTTCCTCGTAACGCCTCATTGCCCTCCCGTCCACGGCCCACCGTCCGCTGGACCAAGGACATTGTGACCCCTGACACCCGCGCGGAGCGCCCGCCCGCACGGGGCCGCCGGCGCCTCCCGACTCCTATTAGACTAGACAAACTGATTAGACTAGACAATTCAACCGGTCCAGATCATAGGCTAGGGCCATGCGCATCATCGACGTCCGCGAGGTCGCGGTCCCTCTCCACGGAGACATCGGCAACTCCGTGGTGAACTTCGCCGAGCACACCGTCTCCCTGGTGGCCGTGCGGACCGACGTACGCCGGAACGGGCGTCCGCTCACCGGCATCGCCTTCAACTCGATCGGGCGCCACGCCCAGGGCGGCATCCTCCGCGACAGGATGATCCCGCGGCTGCTCGCCGCCGACCCCGGCACGCTGCTCGACCCGTCGACCGGGCTGCTCTCGCCCGCCCGCGTGCTCGAGTGCGCCATGCGGAACGAGAAGCCCGGCGGCCACGGTGACCGCGCCGCGGCGGCCGGCGCCGTCGAGCTCGCGGTGTGGGACCTGCTGGCCAAGCACCACGACGAGCCGGCCCATGCCACCATCGCCCGGGCCTTCGGCCGCACGCCCGCGGTCACCGGCGTGCCCGTGTACGCCGCCGGGGGCTACTACCACCCGGACGACTCCCTGGACCGCCTCCGCGGCGAGCTCACCGGCTACGTGGACCAGGGCTACCCCGTGGTCAAGATCAAGATCGGCGGCGTGCCGCTGCCCGAGGACATGGCCCGCGTCGAGGCGGCCGTCGAGGTGATGGGGGGCGGGGACGGCGTCGCCGTCGACGCGAACGGACGCTTCGGCCGGGACCGCGCCCTGGCCTACGCCACGGCCCTGTCCAGCCTCGGCCTGCACTGGTACGAGGAGGCCGGCGACCCGCTCGACTACGCCCTGCACCGGGACCTGACCGAGGTCTATCCGGGGGCCATCGCCACCGGCGAGAACCTCTTCTCCGTCCAGGACGTGCGCAACCTGCTCACCTATGGCGGCGTACGCCCCGACCGGGACGTCTTCCAGATGGACGCCGGGCTCAGCTACGGGCTGACCGAGTACGCCCGCATGATCGAGGCCATGGAGTCGCACGGCGTCGACCGGGCCCAGGCGTTCCCGCACGGCGGGCACCTGATCAACCTGCACGTCGCGGCCGGCCTGGGGCTGGGCGGCTGCGAGGCATATCCCGGGGTCTTCGAGCCCTTCGGCGGCTACAGCCCGGACTGCCGGCTCTCCGGCGGCCTGGTCCACCCCGGCCAGGCGCCCGGGTTCGGCCTGGAGGCCAAGCCGGGGCTCGACGGAGAGATCGCCGACCTTCTCAAGGAGCTGGACGCATGAAGATCTGCGTCGTCGGCTGCGGAGCCATGGGCTCGGTGTACGCCGCGCGCCTGAGCCGCGCGGGTCATGAGGTCTCGGTGGTCGACAGGTGGCGGGACCACGTGGAGGCGATCGCCCGTGACGGGCTGCACGTCAGCGGACCCGACGGGGAGTTCCGCGCCGCGGTCGCGGCCCACGACACCGCGCCCGCCGATCCGGTCGACCTCGTCGTCCTCGCCGTCAAGGCCGCCGACGTGCCCGCGGCCGCGGCCGGACTCGCCCCGCTGCTGGCGCCGGAGACCACCGTGCTGACCATCCAGAACGGGCTCGGGTCGGCCGACACCGTGGCCGGCGCGGTCGGCGCCGAACGCCTGGCCATCGGCATCGCCAGCGGCTTCGGCGCCGGTCTGACCGGGCCGGGCCGGGTGCGGCACAACGCGATGCGCGCCCTGAGGTTCGGCGCCCACAGCTCCCTCCCGCCCGAACGGGTCGAGGAGGTGGCGGCGGCCTGGCGGACGGCCGGCTTCGACGCGGCGGCCGTCGCCGACGTCATCGCGATGCAGTGGGAGAAGCTCATCTGCAACGTCGCCTACAGCGCCCCGTGCGCCCTGACCGGGCTGACCGTGGGCGAGGTCCGCGACCATCCCGAGCTGTCCGTGACGAGCCAGGCCGCGGCGACCGAGGCGTGGGTGACCGCCCTGGCGCGCGGGGTGGCCATCGACGTGCCGGACCCAGTGGAGTTGGTACGCGACTTCGCCGCCCGGATGCCCGCTGCCGAGCCGTCGGCGCTGCTGGACCACAAGGCGCACCGGACCAGCGAGATCGACGTCATCAACGGAGCGGTCCCCCGGGAGGCGGCCAAGGTGGGCCGCACGGCGCCGGTCAACCAGGCGCTGACCGCCCTCGCCCGCCATCGCGAAGCCGCCTGGCGCCGGTGACCCCGCCGCCAGGCCCGCGGGGTCGCCCGTCTAGAGGTCCGGCAGGGGGTCCTTGGGCAGGCTGTCGCGGTCGAAGATCTCGGCGTCGGCCGCGTTGACGACCGCGACGTACTCGTCGTCCACCTCGAAGACCGCGCCGGCGAACTCGAACGAGGCGCCGGCGCCGGTCTCCACCGGCCCGATGCGGGTGCCGCGGGGGTAGCTGCCCCACACGGTCTTCGGCGTGCTGCGGCTCATCGCGCCGGTGGAGATCACCGCGATCTGGTCGTCGGTGACGACGAAGATGAACCCCGCCCCGCCGCCGTAGGACGTCGCGGGGAAGATGTAGCGGATCTCTCCGTCGATCCCGAGGAACTCCCGGCAGCGCTCGCGCAGCGGGCGTGTCACCGGCATGGCTGTTCAAGCACCTCCCGGACGGGACGTCGGTCGCCCTCACAATCATGCCCCCGTGCGTCAGAACGACGCCAGTGCCGATGCCGGGACGGCTCCAGAGTCAGGCCGCGGCGAGCGCCGTCGTCGGGGGCAGCCGCGCCGCCCGCATCGCCGGGTACAGACCCGCGGCGGTGCCGATCGCGAGGGTGGCGGCGAGCGCGGCGCCGACCGCCCACACCGGCACGACCGGCGGCCACCCCTTCCACAGGGCGTACCCGGCCGTCACCGCCGCGCCCGCCGCGGTCCCGGCGGCGCCGCCGAACGCCGACAGCAGCAGCGACTCGGCGAGGAACTGCACCCGCACCTGCCCGCGCGTCGCGCCGAGCGACCGGCGCAGCCCGATCTCCCGGCGCCGCTCCAGCACCGAGATCACCATCGTGTTCGCGACCCCGACGCCGCCGACCAGCAGCGCGACGGCGCCGAGCCCGAGCAGCAGCCCGGTGAACGCGCCCTCGGCCGCCGCCCTGGCCTCCAGCGCGTCCGAGGGGCGGCCGACCTCGATCTCCTCGGGACGCTCGGGGCTGACCGTCCGGGCGAGGCCGCTCCTGACGTCGCCGACCGCCGCGTCCGCCGACCGCTCGTAGATCGTCGTCGGATGCCCGTCGAAGCCCAGGTACCGCTGCGCGGCGTCCCAGCCCACGAGGACCGACCGGTCGATCTCGGGGGCCAGCTCGGCGGGCCGCAGCACCCCGAGCACGGTGAACCACCGCCCACCGATCCATACCCGGCCGCCGGCCTGGCCCACCCCGAGCCTCCGCGCCGCCAGGTCGCCGAGCACGACGCCCGGGTAGCGGGCCGTGGCCGAGTTGAGCCACGCGCCGCTCGCCGTCCCGACCTCCAGCGTGTCCAGCAGCTCGATCGTGGCGGCCTGCACCGCGATCCCGTGCGTGACCTCCTCAGGGATCATGCCGGTGCGGCGGACGGTCGCGTCCACCGACCCGGTCGCCCCGACCGCCGTGACGGGCCCGATCCTCCGGACCATCTCCGGCGCCGCCTCGGGCAGCTCCGCCTTCTCGCCGAACAGCGTGTCGCCGGGCTTCACCGTCAGCAGGTTCGTGCCGAGGCGGTCGAGGCGCCGCAGCAGGTCCTCCTTCCCGGACGACGAGATCCCGATGACCGCGACCATCGTCGCGATCCCGATCGCGATGCCGAGCGCGGAGAGCACCACCCGGGCCGGACGCGCCCGCAGCCCGCCGAGGCCCACGCGGAGCACGTCAGCCGCACTGAGCCGCCCCGGCTCCAGTTCGTCCTTCACCGGCTGCTCGCCCCCGCCCGCTCGTCGGCGACGATCAGCCCGTCCCTGACCCGCACCCTGCGCGGCGCCCGGGCCGCGACCTCCGCATCGTGCGTGATGATCGCGACGGTCGTGCCGGCGCGGTTCAGGTCGTCCAGCAGGGCCAGCACGCCGGCGCCCGCGGCGGAATCGAGATTGCCGGTCGGCTCGTCGGCCAGCAGGAGGTCCGGTTCCCCCACCACGGCCCGCGCCACCGCGACCCGCTGCTGCTCGCCGCCCGACAGCTCGTGCGGCCGGTGCCCGATCCGCTCCCCCAGCCCGACCCGCTCCAGCGCCGCCCGCGCCCGCTCCCGGCGCTCCCGCAACCCCGTACCGCTGTAGAGGAGGCCGTCCGCGACGTTGTCGAGGGCGCTCACCCCTGCGGCCAGGTGGAACTGCTGGAACACGAACCCGATGTGCCGGGCCCGCAGCGCCGACAGCTCCCGATCACGAAGCCCCGACACGTCATGCCCCGCGACCGTCACGCTCCCCGCGGTCGGACGGTCCAGCGTCCCGATCATGTGCAGCAGCGTCGACTTCCCGGACCCCGACGGCCCGGCGATCGCGGCCATCTCCCCCCGCGCGATCGCCAGGTCGACGCCCCGCAGCGCCACCACGCCCGGGTACTCCTTGGTCACCCCGGCCAGCTCGACGATGTTCATGCCGCGGGCACCCCGACCTTCATGCC
>NZ_SMKB01000164.1:0-16251 GCF_004348575.1 Actinomadura sp. 7K534 | reverse complement strand
GAGGGGTGCGGGCCATAGGATGGGCGGCGAATCCCATCGATCCGCAGGAACGGTTTTCTCATGTCCGCCATCACCCGTGATGAGGTCTCGCACCTCGCCCGGCTGTCCCGGCTGGCGCTCGGCGACGATGAGCTCGACCATCTCGCCGCCCAGCTCGACCAGATCATCTCCGCGGTCGCGCGGGTGCAGGAGGTCGCCGCGGAGGACATCCCGCCGACCTCGCACGCGCTGCCGCTGACCAACGTCTACCGGGCCGACGAGGTGCGCGAGTCCCTCGCGCCCGAGCAGGCCCTCGCGGGCGCGCCCGCGACCGAGGAGCAGCGCTTCCGCGTCCCGCGGATCCTGGACGAGGAGGCCTGATGGAGCTGGTCGGGAAGGGGGCGGCGGAGCTCGGCGAGCTGCTCGCCGCCGGTGAGGTCTCCGCGGTCGAGGTCGCCGAGGCGCACCTGGACCGCATCGCGGCCGTGGACGGCAAGGTGAATGCGTTCCTCCACGTCGACCGCGAGGCGACGCTGGCGCAGGCCCGCAGGGTCGACGAGCGGCGCGCGGCGGGGGAGGAGCTCGGCCCCCTGGCCGGCGTCCCCATCGCGCACAAGGACGTGTTCACCACGACCGACATGCCGACCACGGCGGGATCCAAGATCCTGGAGGGGTGGCGGCCGCCGTACGACGCGACGGTCACGGCCCGCCTCCGCCAGGCCGGGCTGGTGATCCTCGGCAAGACGAACATGGACGAGTTCGCGATGGGCTCGTCCACGGAGAACAGCGCCTACGGCACGTCGCGCAACCCCTGGGACCTGGACCGGATCCCGGGCGGGTCGTCGGGCGGCTCGTCCGCGGCGGTGGCCGCGTTCGAGGCGCCGCTGTCCACCGGCACCGACACGGGCGGCTCGATCCGGCAGCCCGCGGCGGTCACCGGCATCGTCGGCATGAAGCCCACCTACGGCGGGTCGTCCCGGTACGGCGTGATCGCGTTCGCGTCGTCGCTGGACACGCCCGGCCCCTTCGCCCGCAACGTGCTGGACGCGGCGCTGCTGCACGAGGCGTTCAGCGGCCACGACCCGATGGACGCGACGTCGGTGCCCGAGCCCGTCCCGCCGGTCGTGGAGGCCGCGCGCCGCGCCGACGTCGACGGGCTCCGCGTCGGCGTCGTCAAGGAGTTCGCGGGGGAGGGCTACGAACCGGGCGTGTCGGCGCGCTTCAACGAGGCGGTCGAGCTGCTGGAGTCGCTCGGCGCGAAGGTCGTCGAGGTGTCCTGCCCGAACTTCACCTACGCGCTGCCCGCGTACTACCTGATCGCCCCGTCGGAGTGCTCGTCCAACCTCGCCCGCTTCGACGCGATGCGGTACGGCCTGCGCGTCGGCGACGACGGCACCCGCAGCGCCGAGGAGGTCATGGCGCTGACCCGCGCCGAGGGCTTCGGGCCCGAGGTCAAGCGGCGCATCATGCTCGGCACCTACGCCCTGTCGTCGGGCTACTACGACGCCTACTACGGCAAGGCCCAGCAGGTCCGCACGCTGATCAAGCGCGACTTCGAGGCCGCGTTCGAGCAGGTCGACGTGCTGGTGTCGCCGACCACCCCGACGACCGCGTTCCCGATCGGCGAGCGCGCCGACGACCCGATCGCGATGTACCTGGCCGACCTGTGCACGATCCCGGCCAACCTCACCGGCAACGCCGCGATCTCCGTGCCGTGCGGCCTCGCCGACGGCCTGCCGGCCGGCCTGCAGATCATGGCGCCCGTGCTCGGCGACGACCGCGTGTACCGCGTCGGCGCCGCCGTCGAGCGGGCCCTCGAAGACCGCTGGGGCGGCCCGCTGCTGGCGCAGGCCCCCGCACTGGTGGAGGCGAAGTGACCACTCCGACGCTGATGGACTACGACGAGGCGCTCGCGAAGTACGAGCCGGTGCTCGGGATCGAGACGCACATCGAGCTCGGCACCGCGTCGAAGATGTTCTGCGGCTGCGCGACCGGGTTCGGCGCGGAGCCGAACACGCAGGTGTGCCCGGTGTGCCTGGGGCTGCCGGGGTCGCTGCCGGTCACCAACCGCGCCGCGATCGAGGGCATCATCAAGATCGGCCTGGCGCTGAACTGCGACATCGTCGAATGGTGCAGGTTCGCCCGGAAGAACTACTTCTATCCGGACATGCCGAAGAACTATCAGATCTCGCAGTACGACGAGCCGCTCTGCGTCGACGGGCACCTGGACGTCGAGGTCGAGGGCGAGACGTACCGGATCGAGATCGAGCGCGTCCACATGGAGGAGGACACCGGCAAGTCGCTGCACGTCGGCGGCTCGACCGGCCGCATCCACGGCGCCGAGTTCTCGCTGGTCGACTACAACCGGGCCGGGATCCCGCTGGTCGAGATCGTCACCAAGCCGATCGTCGCGACGGGTGAGAAGGCGCCGCTCGTCGCCCGCGCCTACGCGACCGAACTGCGCGAGCTGGTCCGCTCCCTCGGCGTCTCGGACGTGCGCATGGAGCAGGGCTCGATGCGCTGCGACGTCAACGTCTCGCTCATGCCGCGGGGCGCGGCCGAGTGGGGCACCCGGACCGAGACCAAGAACGTCAACTCGCTCCGGTCGGTGGAGCGGGCCGTCCGGTCGGAGATCGAGCGGCAGGCGGGCGTGCTCTCGGACGGCGGCCGCGTGATCCAGGAGACCCGCCACTTCCACGAGGACACGGGCCGCACCACCAGCGGCCGGAGCAAGGAGGAGGCGCAGGACTACCGCTACTTCCCCGAGCCCGACCTGGTGCCGATGGCGCCGTCCAGGGAGTGGGTCGCGGAGATCCGCGCGTCGCTGCCCGAGCTCCCGGCCGCGCGGCGGCGCCGCATCCAGCAGGAGTGGAACCTCTCCGACCTGGAGCTGCGGGACGTCGTCAACGCCGGCGCCGTCGACCTCATCGAGGCGACGATCGCGCACGGCTCGGACGCCGCCGCCGCCCGCAAGTGGTGGATGAACGAGCTGTCCCGCCGCGCCACCGAGCAGGGCGTGGAGCTGGACGAGCTGCCGATCACGCCCGAGCAGGTCGCCCGCGTCCAGGCGATGATCGCCGCCGGCGAGCTGAACGACAAGCTGGCCCGCAAGGTGTTCGAGGGCGTCCTCGCGGGCGAGGGCGGCCCGGACGAGGTCGTCGCCGCCCGCGGGCTCAAGGTCGTCAGCGACGACGGCGAGCTGTCCGCGGTGATCGACCAGGTCATCGCCGACAACGCCGACGTGGCCGACAAGATCCGCGCCGGGAAGGTCGCCGCCGCCGGCGCCCTCGTCGGCGCCGTCATGAAGGCCACCCGGGGGCAGGCCGACGCCGGCCGCGCCCGCGAGCTCATCCTGGAGAAGCTCGGCGCCTCCTGACGCACCGCCGTTCCCCTCGGCCGGCCCCGGTGGGCGGTACGGCTAGCCGAGGGGGACGTTCATGATGCGGTCGTCGTCGGGTCCCGGGTCGCCGCGGCCGTCCTTGTTGCTGGTGGCGAACCAGAGGGAGCCGCCCGGAGCCTCCGCGACGGCGCGGATCCGGCCGAAGCCGGAGTCGAAGCGCGCGACCGGGCGGCCCGCCTTGCCGTCGTCGACGGGCACCTGCCAGAGGCGTTCGCCGCGCAGGGCGGCGGCCCAGAGGGAGCCGTCGGCGTATGCCAGACCGGACGGGGACGCCTCGTCGGTCGTCCAGGTCAGGAGGGGGTTCGTGAACCCCTCGCGGTCGCCCTCGCCCTCGACCTCGGGCCAGCCGTAGTTGTTGCCGCGCTCGATCAGGTTGATCTCGTCGAAGCGGTTCTGGCCGAACTCGGTGGCGTACATGCGGTCCTCGTCGTCCCAGGCGAGTCCCTGCACGTTGCGGTGACCGTACGTCCAGGTGCGGTTGCCGAAGGGGTTGCCCGGGGCGGCCTTCCCGTCCGGGGTCACGCGGAGGATCTTGCCGCCGAGGGAGTCCCTGTCCTGGGACAGGCCGCTGTCGCCGGCGTCCCCGGTGGCGATGTAGAGCATCTTGTCCGGGCCGAACGCGATGCGGCCGCCGTTGTGGTTGCCGGCCTTCGGGATGCCGGTGACGACGGGTTCGAGCGAGCCGAGCTCGCCGCCGTCGTAGGAGGCGCGGACGACGCGGTTGTCCGACGCCGCCGTGAAGTACAGGTAGATGAGCTTGTCATCGGAGTACCCGGGGGAGACGGCCACGCCCATCAGGCCGCCCTCGCCGCCGGGTTCCACGCCGGGGACCTCCCCGACGGCCTTCTTCTCCCCGGACCGGGTGACGCGCGTCAGGCGGGCGCTGTCGCGTTCGGTCACCAGAGCGTCGCCGCCCGGCAGGAACGCCACCGCCCACGGGACCTCCAGGCCGGTGGCGACGGCGCGCGGCTCGCCGGGCTCGGTGCCGCCGCCCGTGCCGCCGCCCGTCCCGGCCGTGCCGCTCGCGGTCGCCGGCGGCGGCGTGCCGACCCCGCCGTCCTCGTCGGATGACGGCGACCCGCAGCCCGCGAGCACCAGCGCGGCCGAGACCACGGCCGAGGCCGGGACGATCATGTGCCTTCGCATGAGCACCTCCCGTAGTTAGTACGGATCCGCATCGCCGGCCGTTCCAATCCGGCCGAGTTCTTTTCCCTGCACGGCGCGATATTCGCACCCGGACACCGCCCCCGAATAATGCTCACTCTCCGTGACGCGGGGCAGGGCACCGCATCCGTGACGATCGGCTTTCGGGTGTCCCAAATCGGTTTTCGACAAGGTCGTTTGTCTCCGGGAGGACGCTCAGCCTCAATCGCTCCGTGACCTATGGAACGTACATTGAGCGCGACGGTGATCCCGTAGGGCAGCGACGTCGCTGATCTCCGGCAGGCGAGGCCGACCCGCTCGCCACCGGCTCGCGCCGACCCCCGCGCGGGCACGATCCATGATCTTCCGTCCGTTATCCGGCGAAGGTCGGGACCCGAAATCTCCCCTGGCGCTGTGCGGCGTCTGCAGGGACCGAACGCTCCACCGGGGCAGGAAGGGACACGGCGAGATGAGCGGCGATTACGCCAGGCGGGTGCCGCCGCGTGCGCTGCCGGTCGCCATGGCCGCCGTCGTCGGCGTCCTGTACGCCACCGGTTCGCTGCTCGGCTGGGGCGGCAGCACTTTCATCACCTGGGCCGAGGCCGGCGCCGCGGGCGCCGCCGCGGTGTCCCTGCTGCTGTCGGCCCGGCGGCCGAGCGGCGGACGGCCGGACACCGCGCCCGGCGGCGTCTGGACCGCCTCCTGGCGCTGGTACGGGATCGCCGCCGCGTCGTGGTTCGCGGGCGCCGTGGGCGCCGCCCTGATCGACGGGTACCGCCGCAGCGCCCTGTCCCTGTCGGTGCCCGACCTCTTCTACCTGCTCGCCCTGGTGGCGCTCGTCATCGGCCTCGTCGCGCCGATCAGGCTGCCCCGGGACGCCGGGACGTGGCTGCGCTACGCCGCCGACACCTACGTCTGCGCCTGCGCCCTCTTCGTGCTCGGCTGGGTCGCCCTGTTCGGCGCGCTCTACCACCGGACGGGGGAGTCGCCGCCGGAGTTCCTGCTGGAGCTGCTGTACCCGCTGATCGGCATCGTGTTCGTCTGCGGCGCGCTGCCCTTCGTGCTGGGAGCCGCGCGCGGGCACCGGCGGCTCGCCTGGATGGGGTACGGCGCGCTGACCGCCATCGCGGCCGCCGACATCGTGACGACGTTCGTCCGGCTGGACGGCGGCGGACCGGCGGACGACCCGTCCGACATCCTGCGCCTGGCCGGGCTGCTGCTCCTGCTGCTGGTGCCGTGGACGGGCCCGGCCGCCGAGCCCGCGCCGCCGGTCGACGACATCCCCGACGACGTGGCCGAGCCGAACGCGGTCGCCCGCACCGGCGGGAAGCAGGGCCGCATGCTCGGGCCGGGCATCGCCCCCGCGGCGATCGCCGCCGCGGCCGCCATGTTCATCGCCGGCCACTCGCTCACCGGGCACAACGGCCTCGAACCCGGCATCTCGATCGTGGCGGGCACCGCGGCGCTGGTGCTGATCGCGCGGCTGGCGGGCCTGCTCCGCGAGAACGACGCGCTCCGCCGCGCCGTGGAGACCGGCGAGGAGCACTTCCGGGCGCTGTCGGAGAGCATCAACGACGCCGTGCTCATCTGCGACGTGGACGCCACCGTCCAGTACGCCAGCGCCGGCGCCCTGCGGACCTACCACTACGAGCCCGACGAGCTGCTCGGGCGCCCGCTGCACGAGATCGTCCACCCGGAGGACCTGCCGCGCGTCGAGGACGTGTTCCGCGAGGTCCTGGACGAGGAGTCCGTCGACGAGGCGCTGCGCGTGTCGTGCCGGGTGCGCGCGGCGGACGGGACGTGGCTGCCGACCGAGTCCACGATCTCCCGCTACAGCGGGTCCGACGGCGCGCCCACGCGGCTGCTCGTCACCACCCGGGACCTCAGCGAGCAGGCGGCGCTGCAGCGCCAGGTGGCGCACCTGACGTTCCACGACGGCCTGACGGGCCTGCCCAACCGGTCCTACTTCGAGGAGCGCACCCGGGAGGTGCTGTCGGGGCACGAGCCGTCCGGCGGCGAGGTCGCGGTCGTGTTCGTCGACCTGGACGGCTTCACGGCGGTGAACGACTCCGACGGGCACGCGGCCGGCGACCAGGTGCTGGCGCAGGCCGCCCGGCGGCTGCGCGCGACCGTCCACGCCGACGACACGGTGGCCCGCTGGGGCGGTGACGAGTTCGCCGTCCTCGTCCAGCTGCCGCCGGACGACGGTGAGACGCGCGCCACTGTCGAGCTCGCGGGACGGCTCCTGCGCGCACTTTCGGTCGACCCTTATCAGGTGGGCAACAAGCACATCGTGCTGACGGCGAGTGTCGGCATCGCCTTCGCCGGGGACGAGGAGCAGCCCGCCGGCGCGGCCGCCGGGAACGCCGCCGAGGCGGGCCGCCGGCTCCGCCGCACCGCGGCCGATCTGCTCCGCAACGGCGACCTGGCGATGGCCCGCGCGAAAGAGGCCGGCGGCGGGCGCGTCGAGGTGTACGCGCCGCACATGCACGCGGACGTCGTCCGGCGCCTGGAGCTCGGCAGCGACCTCCAGCAGGCGCTGGCCGAGGAGGAGTTCGCGATCGAGTTCCAGCCGATGGTGGACCTCGCGACGTCCCGGGTGACCGGCGTGGAGGCGCTGCTGCGCTGGTGGCGGGGCAGCGAGGCCGTCCCGCCGGAGGAGTTCATCGGCCCGGCGGAGGAGTCCGGCCTGATGATCCCGCTCGGCGACTGGGTGCTGCGGGAGGCGTGCCGCGAGGTCGCGCGCTGGCGCGGGGACGCGTGGGACGTCGGCCTCTCGGTCAACTTCACCGCCCGGCAGATCGCCGCGCCCCGGTTCGTGGAGTCGGTCGCGGCGGCGCTGGAGGAGACCGGGCTGCCGCCGCAGGCCCTCACGCTGGAGGTGCGCGAGGAGGTCCTCGTCGAGGACGCGGGCCAGAACGTGGAGCGACTGTCCGAGCTGCGGAACCTCGGGGTGCGCCTCGCGATAGACGACTTCGGCACCGGCTACGCCTCGCTCGCCTACCTCGGGCAGCTCCCCGTCGACGTCATCAAGATCGACCCGTCCTTCGTGGCGGGCCTCGGGTCGGACGAGACCCGCACGCTGCTCACCCGGACGATCGTGCGGCTCGGCAGCGACCTCGGGCTGACCGTGGTCGCGGAGGGCATCGAGCGGCCCGAGCAGCTGGAGGCGCTGCGCGAGATGGGCTGCCCGCGCGGCCAGGGCTTCCTGGTGGCGCGCCCGATGGCGGCCGGGCGGGTCGAGTCGCTGGTGCGCACCAACCTGGAAGGGCACGCCCCGTCCGGAGACGTCGCGCTGCCGCTGCCGGGCTGAGCGGTTGGGGGAGGCGCCGGAAATCGTCTCGACATATGAGACAAAGCGTCCACGGATTTGACCGGGGGCCGGACATCGGCGAAAGTGGGCACGTGCAGAGCACCATCACCATCCTCGTAGTACTTGGTCGGCGCGCAGGCTGACCAAGCTCCTCGTCCTGCGCGCCTCCCCTCGACCGCCTCACGGCGGCGGGGGTTTTTTGTTGCCCGGCGAGCCTCCAACCACTCCCCAAGGAAAACGCAGATCATGACGACCGAACAGATGACGGGAGCCCAGGCGCTGGTCCGCGCCCTGGAGAACGTCGGCGTCGACACGGTGTTCGGCATCCCGGGCGGCGCGATCCTCCCGGCCTACGACCCGCTCTTCGACTCCGCGAAGCTGCGCCACATCCTCGTCCGGCACGAGCAGGGCGCCGGCCACGCGGCCCAGGGCTACGCGATGGTGACCGGCCGGGTGGGCGTGTGCATGGCCACCAGCGGGCCGGGCGCGACGAACCTCGTCACCGCGATCTCCGACGCCTACATGGACTCGGTCCCCATGGTGGCCATCACCGGGCAGGTGGCGTCGTCCCTCATCGGGACGGACGGCTTCCAGGAGGCCGACATCGCCGGCATCACGATGCCGATCACCAAGCACAACTTCCTGGTCACCAAGGCCGCCGACATCGGCCGCACGATCGCCGAGGCGTTCCACATCGCCTCCACCGGCCGGCCCGGCCCCGTCCTCGTCGACATCGCCAAGGACGCACTGCAGGCCACGGTCGACTTCGAGTGGCCCGTCCCGCTGCAGCTCCCCGGGTACCGGCCCGTCACCCGGCCGCACAGCAAGCAGGTCCGCGAGGCGGCGCGGCTGATCGTCTCGTCCGGGCGCCCGGTGCTGTACGTCGGCGGCGGCGTCCTGAAGGCCGGCGCGTCCGCCGAGCTGAAGGTGCTCGCCGAGCTGACCGGCGCGCCCGTCGTCACCACGCTGATGGCCAAGGGGACGCTGCCCGACAGCCACCCGCTGCACATGGGCATGCCGGGCATGCACGGCACCGTCGGCGCGGTCGGCGCGCTGCAGCGGGCCGACCTGCTGGTCACCCTCGGCGCCCGGTTCGACGACCGCGTCACCGGCAAGCTGGACGGGTTCGCGCCCGGAGCCAAGATCGTGCACGCCGACATCGACCCCGCGGAGATCTCCAAGAACCGGCACGCCGACGTCCCGATCGTCGGGGACGCCCGGGAGGTCATCGCCGACCTCGTCGTCGCCGTGCAGAACGAGCACGAGGCCGGCCGCAAGGGCGACTACACCGACTGGTGGCGGCAGCTCGACGCCTGGCGCGACACGTACCCGCTGGGCTACGACACCCCGGACGACGGCTCGCTGTCCCCGCAGTACGTCATCGAGCGCATCGGGAAGGCCGCCGGGCCGGACGCGTACTACGTCGCGGGCGTCGGCCAGCACCAGATGTGGGCCGCGCAGTTCATCAAGTACGAGCGGCCGGGCGCGTTCCTGAACTCCGGCGGCGCCGGGACGATGGGCTACGCCGTCCCCGCGGCGATGGGCGCCAAGGTCGCCGCGCCGGACGCGACGGTCTGGGCGATCGACGGCGACGGCTGCTTCCAGATGACCAACCAGGAGCTCGCGACCTGCGCCATCGAGGGCATCCCCGTCAAGATCGCCGTGATCAACAACGGGAACCTCGGCATGGTCCGGCAGTGGCAGACGCTCTTCTACAACGAGCGCTACTCCAACACGAATCTGCACGCCGCCAAGCGCATCCCCGACTTCGTCAAGCTCGCCGAGGCGTACGGTTGTGTCGGCCTCCGCTGCGAGAAGGCCGAGGACGTCGACGAGGTCATCGCCAAGGCCATGGAGATCAACGACGCCCCGGTCGTGATCGACTTCATCGTGCACAAGGACGCCATGGTGTGGCCGATGGTCGCGGCCGGCACCACCAACGACGACATCAAGATCGCGCGGGACTTGGCTCCCGAGTGGGAGAACGGAGACTGACCCCGATGAGCCTGCACACCCTGTCGGTGCTCGTGGAGAACAAGCCCGGCATCCTGGCCCGGGTCGCGTCGCTGTTCTCCCGGCGCGGCTTCAACATCGAGTCGCTCGCGGTCGGCGTCACCGAGCACCCGGAGATCTCCCGGATGACGATCGTGGTGAACGTCGCCGACCTGCCCCTGGAGCAGGTCACCAAGCAGCTCAACAAGCTGGTGAACGTCTTGAAGATCGTCGAGCTGGACTCCTCGGCGTCCGTCCAGCGCGAGCTCGTGCTGGTCAAGGTGCGCGCCGACGCCGAGACGCGCTCGCAGGTCCTGGAGACCGTCCAGCTCTTCCGTGCCAAGGTGGTGGACGTCGCGCCGGACGCCGTCACCATCGAGGCGACCGGCAACCGCGACAAGCTGGACGCGTTCATCCGGATCATGGAACCGTTCGGCATCAAGGAACTGGTGCAGTCGGGCATGGTGGCCATCGGCCGCGGCGCCCGCTCCATCACCGACCGCTCGCTGCGCGCCATGGAGCGCAGCGCCTGACGGGCACCCGGCAGCTGAACCGCACGCCATCGGGCGCGTGACACAACCACCACAACGAAAGGCAACAGCACTGTGGCTGAGATGTTCTACGACGACGCCGCCGACCTGGGCGTGATCCAGGGCCGGCACGTCGCGATCATCGGATACGGCAGCCAGGGGCACGCGCACGCGCTCTCCCTGCGCGACTCCGGCGTCGACGTGCGGGTCGGGCTCCGCGAGGGGTCGGCGAGCCGCGAGAAGGCGGAGGCCGAGGGCCTGCGCGTCGTCACCCCGGCGGAGGCGGCCGAGGAGGCCGACCTGATCATGCTGCTGGCCCCGGACCACCACCACCGGGAGATCTTCGAGAAGGACATCAAGCCCGCGCTCGTCGAGGGCGACGCGCTGTTCTTCGGGCACGGCTTCAGCATCCGCTACGACCTCGTCCAGCCGCCGGAGGGCGTGGACGTGGCGATGGTGGCGCCGAAGGGCCCGGGCCACCTCGTCCGCCGCCAGTACGTCGCCGGGCGCGGCGTCCCGGTCATCGTGGCCGTGGAGAAGGACCCGACCGGCAACGCGTGGCCGCTGGCCCTCTCCTACGCCAAGGCCATCGGCGGCCTCCGCGCGGGCGGCATCAAGACCACCTTCACCGAGGAGACCGAGACCGACCTGTTCGGCGAGCAGACGGTGCTGTGCGGCGGCGTCTCCGAGCTGATCAAGACCGGGTTCGAGGTGCTGACCGAGGCCGGCTACCAGCCGGAGGTCGCCTACTTCGAGGTCCTGCACGAGATGAAGCTGATCGTCGACCTCATGTACGAGGGCGGCATCCACAAGATGTACTGGTCGGTGTCCGACAACGCCGAGTACGGCGGCTACAGCCGCGGCCCGCGCGTGATCACCCCGGAGACCAAGGCCGCGATGAAGAAGATCCTCGGCGAGATCCAGTCCGGGCAGTACGCCAAGGAGCTGGTGGACGAGTTCGAGGGCGGCCAGAAGCAGTTCCAGCAGTACCGCGACGAGCTGGCCGCGCACCCCATCGAGAAGACGGGCGGCGAGCTGCGCCCGATGATGAGCTGGCTGAACGACTAGTCGCCTCAGCGACCTGCGGTGCGCCGGCACGGGCACCCGTCACCGGGCGGGCGCCGTGCGGCGAGGGCGCGCCGCAGGTCAGCGTTTGAAGCGGCGGAGGAGCCTCGCCCGCAGCGAGGTGTCGCCGGGGAGCTCGTGCACGATGAGCGCGAGGTGGCCGCCCCGGGTGAAGTAGAACCCGGCGTCCCGCGCGCCCGCGGTGCGGCCCTGCGGCGAGGTCTTCAGCTCCTCGGCGCGCACGGACCCGAAGCGGGCCTCGCGCGTGACGCCCAGCGCCGTCGCCGCGACGTGGGCGTCCCAGCGCCCCGGGTGCACGACGACCGGGTCGATGTGGACCTCGAACCCGCCGGGCCGATCGTGCCGGGGGTCGGCGGGGAAGCCGTGCTCCTTGCCCGACGTGCGCTCCCGCAGGATGACGTCCACGACCGTCCGGTTCGTCTCGACGCGCTGCAGCGCCGCGAAGCCCCGGATGCGGATCCTCTTGCCCTGCCAGGAGACCGAGTCGAGCCGGTGGTCGACGCCGACCTCGGTGGTGATGTCGGCGTCCTGGCGGGGGACGCCGCGCAGGTACGGGTACATCGCGTAGATCCGGCCGCCGACGACGACGGCGCCCCCGGGCCCGCCCTCGACCTCGTCGCGGATCAGCCGCTCCAGTTCCTCGCGCAGGCCGTGCTGGATGCAGAACGCCCTGAGCCGCGCGGACGCGGGCATCGCGGCGCGCACGTCCTCGCTCAGCCCCTCTTCGCCGATGACATGCCGGGTGCCGTCCACGAGCCGCTCCCGCTGGAGCCGGTCGAGGCCCAGGTAGCGGTGGTCGTACACGCGCAGGACGTCGCGCAGGACACTGATGGTGCAGTCCGAGGTCACGTTCACTCCTGATCGGCCGGGAACATCGGTCACGTTAAGTCTCCGGACCGTTGCACACAGTAAAACCCTGTGGTGTGTCTCCGTCGCCGCCTGTTCGATGTAGCCGTCCGGCCATGGCGACCTGCCCGGCCCGCGACACCGGTCCGTGCCGAGGCGCTGGGGCGGCGCGTCGCCGGAGCGCTCGCGGCCGGGAGAGCCGCCCGACTCACCGTGCCGATAAACACGGCTTTTGGACAGATTGTCCAAGTGACTCGTGATCCTGTCACGGGTCAGAATGCCGGTGAAGGCACCTGTCAGATAAATTACCCTATCGTTTCGGCGCTCTTTGCCTGATACTTGAAGAAAGCCGTGACGGCCGCGGCCGGCGCGGGGCGAACCTGCGCGAACGTTCATGTGACCGCCGCCGGAGCGGTGTTGGGGCGGAGCGCATGAGTGGTGTGATGCTGTTCAAGAACGACGGAGTGTCACGAGCCGGAGGCGAGACGGAATTCGTCTTCCGCCGGTCAATGTCACAGGCAGGTAATTCCCGGTTCCGCGCCGCGGGCCATCGGGCGAATTGCGGCGGGGAGTCGTGACGTGCCGGCGCGAGACGACAGGGCCGTCCGGCGCTGGGAGACCTGCGGGCAGGCGTGGATCGGCGTCCTGCGGCACGTGTGGGCGGCCGGCGAGGCCGGCATGGAGGACGCCGGGCCCATCATCGAGGGCCCGCCGGTGCTGTTCGAGATCTCCTCGCTGAGCTGGGAGGACCCGATCCTCCACGAGCACGGCGACCGCACCCGGCTCGTGCGGCGCGCGCAGGAGCGCACCCGCCGCAACGTCCCGGGACGCTACTGGCCGCGGCTGCATGACCTCCATGGCCACGACCAGATCCGCTGGGTGGTGGACCTGCTGCGCGCCCGGCCGTGGACGACCAGCGCGTGGATCTCCCTGACGATCCCCGGTGAGCCGGCGGACGGGCTGCCGTGCCTCACCGCGCTGTCCTTCCGCATCCGCGGCTACCGGCTGATCATGACGGCGATGTTCCGGTCGCAGAACGTGCACCGGGCCTACCTGACCTACATCCCGCTCCGCGAGGTCCAGCTCCGGGTCTCCGACGAGCTGGGCCTTCCGGCGGGGCCGCTGCGGGTCTTCGTGGACGTGCCGCACGTCCACGTCGCCGACGCCGAGCGCGTCGCGTCCGTCCTGGCCGCGGTGCCCGAGCCGAACGCGGCCTGAGCCGGCAGGGGACGAACCGGAGTTATCGGTGGGTGTCTCCCTGCCGGGAATCCCGCCCCGCACCGAGGGATAGACTCGCGTGGGGGCGAGGGCACGACGAGGTGACCCGCGACTTCACCTGCACACACCATACGAACATCCACTTCCGAAGGAACGTTTCCTTGAGCAAGCCCGTCGTCCTCGTCGCAGAAGAACTCTCACCGGCCGGGATCGCCGTGCTGGAGGCCGACTACGAGGTCCGCCACGTCGACGGCAGTGACCGGGAGCTGCTGCTGCCCGCCGTCGCCGACGTCGACGCGATGATCGTGCGCAGCGCCACCAAGGTCACCGCCGAGGTGTTCCAGCACGCCAGGAAGCTGCGGGTCGTCGCCCGCGCCGGGGTCGGCCTCGACAACGTCGACGTCGAGGCCGCCACCAAGGCCGGTGTCATGGTCGTCAACGCGCCGACGTCCAACATCGTCACCGCCGCCGAGCACGCCGTCGCGCTGCTGCTCGCGACCGCGCGGAACGTTCCCCAGGGCCACGCCGCCCTCAAGCAGGGGGAATGGAAGCGGTCAAAGTACACCGGCGTGGAGCTGCAGGGCAAGACCGTCGGCGTCCTCGGCCTCGGCCGTATCGGCGTCCTCGTCGCCCAGCGCCTCGCCGCCTTCGACATGAACGTGCTCGCGTACGACCCGTACGTCCAGGCCGCCCGCGCCGCCCAGCTCGGCGTGAAACTCGTCACGATCGACGAGCTGCTCCGCGAGAGCGACTTCATCACCGTCCACCTGCCGAAGACGCCCGAGACCCTCGGCCTCATCGGCGACCGCGAGCTGCAGAAGGTCAAGCCGACCGTGCGGATCGTCAACGCCGCCCGCGGCGGGATCGTGGACGAGGCGGCATTGGAGGTCGCGCTCAAGGACGGCAGGGTCGCCGGGGCGGGCATCGATGTGTTCAGCACCGAGCCCTGCACCGACAGCCCGCTGTTCCAGCACGACAACGTCGTCGTCACCCCGCACCTCGGCGCCAGCACCCACGAGGCGCAGGAGAAGGCGGGCACGCAGGTCGCCCGCTCGGTGAAGCTCGCGCTGTCCGGCGAGTTCGTGCCGGACGCGGTGAACGTGCAGGGCGGCGCGGTCGCCGAGGACGTCAAGCCCGGCCTGCCGCTCGCCGAGAAGCTCGGCCGCATCTTCACCGCCCTCGCCGGCGGCGTCCCCGTGCGGCTGGACGTGGTGGTCCGCGGCGAGATCGCCGAGCACGACGTCAAGGTGCTGGAGCTCGCCGCGCTCAAGGGCGTGTTCGTGGACGTGATCGAGGAGACGGTGACGTTCGTCAACGCGCCGCTGCTCGCCCGCGACCGCGGCGTCGAGGTCACCCTCACCACCAGCGAGGACAGCCCCGACTGGCGCAACGTCGTGCAGGTGCGCGGCACGATGTCGGACGGCTCGGTCGTGTCGGTGTCGGGCACGCTCACCGGCCCGAAGCACGCCGAGCGGATCATCGAGATCAACGGCTACGACATGGAGCTCGTCCCGACCGAGCACATGGCGTTCTTCTCCTACGTCGACCGCCCCGGGATCGTCGGGACCGTCGGCAGGCTGCTCGGCGACGAGCAGGTCAACATCGCGAGTATGCAGGTCGGCCGGGACGTCAAGGGCGGCAGGGCGCTGATCGCGCTGACCGTCGACTCCGCCATCGGCCCGCAGCTCATCGACGCCATCTCCCGCGAGGTCGGCGCCGACATGGGCCGCCGCGTGGACCTGGACGGCTGACCGCCACCAGCGGCGAAACGGCGCGGGCGGACGCTCTCCGGCGTCCGCCCGTGCCGTTTCGCACACCCGTCCCGGTCTCGAATGGTGAGATTCTTGGCCACGGGTCGGGACAACCCCCGAGATGGCGGGTAATCTCGCAGGTAGTCATGCGGCGTTTCGTGGTAATCCTTCGCTGCCGCAGCGGGGCCTGAACATCGGCAGGCCGGCACCCGCTGCGGAGGCTCTGCCTGGCCGTCAGCCCGATGTCCGCGCCGGACCGTGCGAACCACGGCATCCCGGCGGCCCTCTGGCACCAGCCCAGCGATCGGAGCGAACCATCATGAACGACACCTGGACCAACACGCCCGAAGACGACGCCCAGGAAGAGGCGGCCCGCGCCCTCCAGACCGCCCTGGATCGTAGAGCGGACTAGTTCGCACTGCCCTCGGCGGTCGGGCCCTGGGGCCCCCTTCAACGGGCAGTGCAGTGCGATCGCTGCATCGCTTCGGCTCGCCTAGCGGCTCGCTGCGCGATCAGGTTTCTTGCTTCGCTCGAAACCTGCCTTCGGACGCGATCGCGGACCTTCAGGTCGCTGCGTGGTTGCGGCGGTGGTCGATGTCGCTGCGCCCGTGGGTCCGCATCACGCTTGGACGGCTGCCACCGCGCCCTAGGTCTGGCTTGTGCAGACTGGGGGTGTGGTGGGTGAGGGTGTCGCGGATCTGCTTGGTGAGGTCGCTGGGCTTGGGCCTTACTTCGAAATCGTTACCGGGGCCGCCGTCGGGGCGGGGTGGCGGCGGTTTCCGGATGACGAATGGGTGTTCGGGGCGACCGTCGAGTACGAGGAGCGGCTCGGGACGGGGGAGCGGCGCGTTGCCGCGTCCATCCTGTTCCAGGGGCTTGCTTCGCGGCTGTGGTCGCCTGTCGTGGCGGCGGCCGCGCGTGGGATCGTTCCCGATCTAGCGGATCTGCGGTGGCGCTGGGCGCCTGGCGAAGCCGTTGCTTTGGGGCTGGCCG
>NZ_SMKB01000163.1:0-16274 GCF_004348575.1 Actinomadura sp. 7K534 | reverse complement strand
TATCCGCCCCAGCCCGACCAGCAGACCGAACACCGCCCCACCACCCCACCGGAGGACAGCCCGATGACCCACGAACGCGAACACCAAGACGTCCGGCACGGCTGGTTCACCGAGATCCTCAGCAGCGCTCTCAACGACCTGGCCCACGCCGAACGCGTCATCACCGCCTACGCCGCCCAAGAACCAGACGGATTCATCGCCTGGGGCATGGCCGAAGGTGAAGCCGTCCAAGCCCACCAAGCACTGCGCCAGGCGCCGTCCCTCCACACCGCCACCCCGACCGACTACACCGCCGTCAACGCCACCGCCGACGCCCTCTACGAACTCGCCAGGAAGATCTCCCAGAGCCTGGTCCGGGCCGCCGAACTGGCCAGCGACCCCGACGACAAGATGGCCTGCCTCCAGGCCGCCCTGCACGCCGGCCGACTCCAGGAAACCCTGCGGTAGCGGCCATGGCCACCTTCGGGGAGATGACCGCACTGGCCACCGACCACCTCACCGACCTGCAACACCAACTTCACACCAAACGCCTCGCCCGCGACCTCGCTCGACGCGCGGTCCAGCCCGAACTCGCCCGCCTCACCCACGTCCTGGCCCGCTACCACGACCAGATCGCCAACGGCTTCGGTGACCCGCACCCACACACCACCGGCCTGCGGGACGCCGCCGACCGCGCCAGCGCCCTCATCAAACAAGCCGAACAAATCCTCGGCCCACCCGCAGACACAGAAGCTCCAAGGTCCGCCCTGGCCCAGAAACTCCGCGCCATCTCCATCGCCCTGGGCTGCGGCCTGGACCTGCTCTCCACTCACTTTCCAGTCAACAGCGGCAACGACAAGCCCACCGCAACCGGCGCCATCATCACCGCTCCCGATACAGCCCGCTCGCTCCTCCACCAACTCAGCATCCACACCGCCACCGTCGCTCACCTCACCCAACGCACACCATCACCCGCGAACGACGCCAGCGGCCTCCTCCTGCGCGCCGCGGTTCTGTCACGCATACACAGCGAAACTGAACCTCGACGCGCCATCATCGCCGTCCCCTTCCACGGCATCCCACAGCGCCGCCCACCAGAAGCTGGTGAAGACCTCACGCAAACCTTCGCCGGGATCAGCGCCAGCATTCGACGCCTGAGCAACCCCCAGACCACCACTTCGGTCACCACATGGCGCTACCTCGCCAGAGCCGCAACCATCGTCTGCGACCTCAACCTCAAAACCCTCCAGCAACTCATCTACCGCATGAAGGAACTAGACGAACCCGACCACCGATCAGCCTTCCAGAAAGCAGCCACAGCAACAAAACAAGCCGGCATTAAATGGAGAGACATCGTCCGACGCTGGGACGAGCAAACAAACCACCATGGCCACCCCGCCAACGGCCCAGCAACCGACGCGAGCGACCTCATCCTCCGCCTAGGTCGCCTAATCCACGCAGACCCGGCATGGACGCCAAGCCCCCGCGCCTCCTACCGAATGAAGCCACCCGACGAACTAGCCCCCGACCTCACCCAAGCAGCCCGCATCGCAACTATCACCCTGAAAGCCATGGACGCCTACAACACCCTCGCAGCCAACCACCGCGCAGCAATAAACGACGCAGCAGTACTGGGCATCCTCCATAAACAGCGTGAGCATCCAACCCACCTGCCGCGCATCCCAGCGTCAGCACGGCAACTGTCCAAGGCCTACGAAGCCGCAGAAGCGAAGGGCCTCGAAGCCGTGACCTCACTCGGCCAAGCGATCCAGCCCCTGGTTCCGGATTCGTATCACACCGAAGAAGTGCAGCTGATCATCCGCCGAACGACAGCCGTCCATGACAAGAAAACCCAAGCCCGCCTAGTCGCGGCAGACTTCCCAGTCCCCATAACAGACTGCCTGGAATCTCCACACGCCATAACCCAGCGACCATCGCAAACCCCCACGAACTCCAGACCCGCCGGAAATACCCCCATCACATAAGACAGTCCAGGTCATCACGCCTGTGGGTCCACACCCGTTTTCGCAGTCTGAAAAACAACCGGACCCCCAGGCTGATGGCCATTAGCCGCAGTTGGCCGGATGCCCTCCCAGTCGTTGCCCCGGAGCCGGGAGGATCCATCTGCTCGCTACATGCACAGTCCGGGCGTTCTGTTCGAAATTGGTTAGAGCCGACCGGGCGAGAGCACACTCGAACGTCTGGAGAGTAGGAGCGATCGCGGCGGTTCATCCGGAGCCCCTGTCGACGCGTTGTCGGGTGGAGCTGATCGATCCCGGCGCTGGAGACCGTCGCTGACACCAGTTCGTTTGCTAAGGGATGGGCCCTTCTATTCGCTGGTCCCAGATTCGATTCAGTTCGATCTGGTAGTAGAGCGCATGGAGCCCAAAGAAGAACGACAAGATCAGCCCGATCCAGCCGTTACAGGAAGGCTGTCGGTTGACCGAAGCCTGCATCCGCGCGATGCGCTCACCGGTCCGGAAGATGGAGATGTAGGGCGGCACAATGATAAGCCACCCTATAAGTACAGCCAGTACGGCCAAGCCAGGCCTGACCTCCACACCCGAGTCGCGTGCCTCTCGGTTGATCTTGTACCACCACACGAAGTAATAAATCCCGAGAGTGATGAGCGGCCAGACCAGCCACGTCAGGACTGGATTGCGCCGCTTACCTGCCGCAACAGACTTCTCATCCATACCACGACAGTATTCCGTTAGCTTCTATTCAGTTGCATTGTGGACACAAAGAATAATAAGATTGTTTTCAGTTATCGCCATGCTGGTGGTCGGTGCCAGCCGGTGCCGGTCAAGGGTCAAGTGTCGTCAACGTGCGTCGGCGAACTCTACGTGGCGGGCGATGTGGAAGAGCTCGGCGCAAGTGGCCAGAGGTGGGAAGCGTTCCACGACTCGGTGGTGCAGGTATTGGCGGTAGGTGACCTCTGCGAGGCGCTGGAAGACGTCCATGTCCAGTTGGTGCTGGGAGGTGAAGCACTGGAGCGCCTTTTGCTTGGCCTGGAGGAGTTCGGGGGTTCCCATGAAGACGAAGGTCGGCTCGAAACCGACACTGTAAGGCGAGCGGAAGTACCGCAGGTTGGCGGTTTCTCGCAGTGCTACCGCGGTCACCTCGGCTGCGGTGGTGACGTGGTCGAGGTGTTGGTCATCGGGGTAGTGGGTGTAGACGACGTCGGGTCGGGTGTCACGGAAGACATCCGACAGGGCGGCGTGGATGGCGCCTCGGTGTTCGACGAATCGGGTATCCGGAATCGAGGAGAAGGTATAGGTCTCGATGCCGAGCAGGCTTCCAGCATCAAGGCATTCCTCCTGCCTCGGCCGTGCGCCGGAGGGGTCAGGTGCGCCAGTGGTCAGGCAGTGCACGTGGACCCGGGCCCCGTTGCGCGCGTACCAATGCATGCGCATGCCCATCGCGATCTCGGCGTCGTCGGGGTGGGCCACCACTATGAGGACCGTCGCCACGTCGCTATGGAGGCGTTGACCGTTCAGGCAGGTGGGTTCGGCACGGTTGGTCTCCGGCATCGAGAGCTCCTGGGGCATGGGTATCCCTGAGGACGGGAGCGTCGGGGGCCTGCGCATTTCGCGGTCAGGTGTGGGTGCGTGCGAGTTCGCTGAGCGCGTTGCGGCCACGATCGATGAGCACCTGATCGCTGTTGGCCAGTCCTGCGGCCAGGTAGGAGGCGGCCAATCGGGTCGTCAGCAGGAGCAGGGCTTGGTGCTCTTTGGTGGTCAGCTCGCGTCCGTATCCCTTGAAGAAGGATTTCCTCAAGTCGGAGCGCGTCGGCCACACCGCTCCGGACAGCCAGATCATGTCCTGGACTGCCAGGGCGTGGCCGGCCATCTCGAAGTCGATCAGCCCGAGGGCCTGCGTCTTGGCGTTCCACACCCAGTTTCGCGGGGAGAAGTCGCCGTGCAGGTAGACCAGCGGAAGATCCGCGGTCAGCCTGGGGAGGTCCCGGGCCACTTCGCTCACCAAGGCCCGTTCAGCGCCGGTCAGATGGCGGTTGAGGTTGTCGAGGCAGGCGGAGGCTTCGGATGCCTGGTTGTCCATGGAGGCCATGACGCCTTTTCGTGCCTGTGGCGGTACGGGTTCGGCATGATCATGCCAGCGGCGCAGGAGCCGTCCGGCGAGCTCGTGCACTTGGGCCTCCACCGTCGCGGTGAGCGGCAGCTCCCGGACGACCTTCCCGTCCAGCGCCGTCATCAGGATGGCCTGCAGGGCTGGATCGGCGGCGATCAGACGCGGGGCTTCCTCCCGGCTGAGAGCGGCAGCAGCATGGCGGTAGGCGTCCGTCTCGCGTTTATGAGTTTCCGGAGATGGGTTGATCTTGACGTACACCGCGGTGGTACCGGCCTCCAAGCGCCAGACTCTCGACTCGGTGCGCTGCGGCCAGGACGCATCGGTGGCGCAACCGACGCCGGGCAGGTGGTCGGCCAGCCATCGGCGCAGGTCAGCGGGCAAGGATGCGGCGTCGAGCATCATGATGCTTCTCCGATATCACGGATGGGCGGAGGAAAGACAGCGAGCGTCTCCGCGTTGCTGGGGCGGCGTGCATGACCAGCGCCCATCGGCGCTTGAAAAAGGAGAAATTTGGTCGTCACAGCATGTTGGTATACGAGTTCTGCAGCGTGATCTGACTATTGCGTTGGCGAGTTCCATCGGGTGGAAGTGTCACCATTCCGCAGTGAAGCGATGCGGTGGGCGACTTCTTGGCGGGTCCGGTGGTCGGAGGGGGCTTTGCGGATGTAGGGGCTCAGACCGGTGATCTCACGGGTCTGGATGAGGGTCTCGGCGCCTGGCCAGTCGCGGACGTCCCAGCCGTAGGTGACGGCGAACCGGCGCAGGTCGTGCTCAGTGTGGCGGTTGAAGCGGCGGGCCATGTAGTGCGCCTGGATTAGATCCCATTCTCTGGGGCCGAGGGCTACGTGGTCCCAGTCCCCGAGGACGGTCTTGCCTGTGGTCAGGCGGATGATGTTGTTGGTGTGGGCGTCGCCGTGGATCAGCCCGGTCGGGAGCGCTGGGGTGAGTTCTGTCCAGTTGTGCCGCAATTGCTCGATCCGGTCACGTAGCCAGGCGCGGTCTTCGCCGGTCATGCCGTCCGGGTGCTGCTTGACGGCGGCCGCCACGCTCTCGAACGGGTCGGTGAGGTGCTGCAAGGGGATCGGTGGGTTGGGCTGGCGGTGTAATTCGCGGAGTAGTCGGCCGAGCTCGGCGCCGTTTCCGGGGGGCTCCTCGGCCACGTCCAGGAGTCGCCAGATTGAGACCACTCGTCCGAAGACAGAGAACGGATCTACGTCGGCGGGCTCCACGCAGGGGTAGCCGCGCGAGGCAAGCCAGCGAGTGACGGCTACGGATGAGGTGATCGCGTCGAGCGCATCGGGATTGCCGGCGATGCGCACCAGCAGCCGTGCGGTGGGCAGTGCGATCGCGCTGTTGCTGTGCTGATGCACCAGTCGAGCGTCCTTCACGGGAACCTGGCAGCGGGCGGCTACTTCGTCCAGAGCAGCTTGGACTTCAGGCGACATGCCGGACATGAACTAGCGGTTCCCTCCTGGTCAGAGGCCGCACCCCTGTAGGACTGGTTGTGCTGCCTCCCGCAGCTCGATGACGGCCGGGGTGTCCTCATACGGGGTGAGCGCATCGAGGACCTCTCCGATCCGGATGCACACTCGTCGCGACGAGACCTTGGGGGCGAGGTCGACGAGCTGGTGGGCCGCAGCGCACGCGGCCTCGATTTCCAGAGCTTGGGCGTGTCCGATGGCAAGGACGCCGAGTGTGAACGCGCGTGGCCGGGCAGCGGTGCGTACCGTAAGGCACTCTTCGGCGGCTTGGACAGCTTGACGTCCCATACCGAGGTTGACATAGCAGCGCGCCTCCTCGTGGCGCAGGTGTCCGTACCCGTAGGCGTCCATCCATTCCGGCTCCTCGGCGGTGCCGGATCTTTCGTAGGCGGCCCAGATGGTGCCGAGGACGCGCTGAGTTCGGGCCCGGTCGCCGGTCAGCGACCAGGCCAGCGCGTGCTTGGTGGTCAAGAACGCGCGACCGAGGGGCGGGGCTGAACGTGCGACACCTGCCGCACCTTCGGTGTAAGCCAGTGCCTGCTGGATGAAAGTCGCGCGCCGGTTGGGGCGGGAGGTAAGCGCTGCCTGGTGCATCTCGTGCTCGCCCCGGCGAGACAGCACCCAGGCGGTCAGCGTCGTATCAGCGCTCTCTGCCGCCATGCTCGATGCCCTGCCGAGCAGACTCATGGCTCGGTCCAGCTGGTCGGCGTCCAGGTGCATCGCGGACACCCGCAGCGTGAACTCCGTGGCCAAGCCGAACAAGCGTCGCTTCAAGGACTCGGGAGCCTGTCCACGCAGCATCGGTTCGACCACGTCGGTCAAGTAGTCATTGGCCTGCCGGCGGATGCGGTGTCCGCCAAACCGCCGGTCCGCGGCCATGAGAGCGGTCAGCATCATGCGGACCGCCTCGACGTCTCCCTCGGTCGGTCTTGGACTGGGAGGGAGCTGCGGGCCGTCTCCGAACAGTTCTTCCTGGCTCATGCTCAACGCCTGTGCATAGAGGATCCGGTAGCGCTCGGTGATCCGTCGAACCTGACCATCTTCCCACCGCTCGACATATCGGGTGATGCTGCGTTCGGTGGGCATTTTATGTGGATATTCGGAGGCTTCTCGCAATTCATGAGCCATGCGTGGGATGTCCCAGCCCCGGGCACGGCGCTCGCGGCGCAGGCGTGCACGAATCTCAGGGGTCGTCTCATAAGCCACGAGCGTGCACCTCGCTGCCGACGGATCAAGGCTCGACATCAGAGATGTCGGAAGTTGTCGACCATTGTCGGCTAGAGGCATCGGACGCGAAAGCGATCTGCTGGAAGTAGCCGAATTGCCACCGCCGAGCGAGGTATCAATGTCCGCCGAGCAACGTGCCCACCCGGACGGCTTCCCCTACCAGGGGAGCCGGACCGTGGACGAGTGCGGCGTCGCGGTGGCTACCAGCTTCGGTGCGGCAGCAGGGGCGCGTGTCCCCCGGCCCGCTCCAGCTGCCGTTTCCCGGCCCCAGAAGGATGGCTCTGGGGCGGGCTGCACGGACCAGAAGCACTCCATGGGGTGGTCGCTCCTGGTCCGTGCGGCCCCATGGAAGCCGTCGACCTGGACCTGCCTGCGGGAGCCAGGGTGTCTCACCGGCCTGGCACCACTTTGTGGCTGCTTGGCCACAGCCCGTGCCACGGTGATATCGGCCGGGCCGGCGACGTGGGCGTCCGCTTCACCTTTGTGCTCGTTAAAGGACGCCTGCAGGGCACGCTGCTTCCCCCTTCCTTCTCCCGATTTCTTCCTGTTCAGAGGTTCCGTCATGGCTTCTGCCGATACGTCATCCCCCGCGGACGTCAAAGCCGCGTTGCAGCGCGACTTTCCTGGGTGGAGATTCCTCCTCTCGGATCGGGGGCGCTGGTGGGCGTTGTGCGGACCGCTACCGCCGGACCGCATCAACGAGGTGGACACGGTGGTGGCCGACACCGAGGAACAGCTTCGCGTGGAACTCGCCGAGCTCACCGGCACGGTGACCTCATGAATGCCGGTACGGGCCCGTCGTTCGACAAGCCGAGCACTGCTCAGACGTACAACTGCTACCTCGGTGGCAAGTTGTGCTTCGAGGTGGATCGCGCCGCCGCCGAAGGTGTGCTCCAGTCCGCCCCCGACGCCAGGGACGTCGCGCGAGAGAATTTCCTGTTCGCCGGACGAGCAGCCGCCTGCGCGGCCAAGACCCACGGCATCGGGCAGATGCTCGACAGGAACGTCGGCATCGTCGGGGTCCGCACCGAGGTCAGGAGTGCGGCATGACCGAGGGCGGCGCCAACTCCAGCTGGAACCCGTACTTCCCGACCGCCCCGGAGTTCGACTGGGCGGCGGCCACACGTGACCTCGGCAACATCGGTACCGCGATGCCGTCCATGGCGCGCCTGTGGAACTTCTGGGCTGGCGGCAAGGACAACTTCCTCGCCGACCAATCCTTCGGCGAACACGTCGAGGCCATCTACCCGCGGATCGTGGATATGGCGTACTCCCGGCTGGGTTTCCGCGTCCGCGTGGTGCGGACCTTGGTCGGCGAGCACGGGATCGGCCAACTCCTGGTCGTCGGTACCGATCTGCCGCTGCGCGACGAGGTCCACGACGTGGCGCAACAGGTCGATCCGACGGTTCGCGTGGTGTACGCCGACTCCGACGCTTTGGTCATGTCGCACGCGCGTGCACGGCTGAACTCCGACTGGTGGGACGGGTCCAAGCACGTCGAGGCAGGGCTTGAGGATCCCGACGCGCTGATTGAGGGCGTGTCGGAGACGCTGGATCTGGCCGAGCCGGTCGGGGTGTTGCTGGTCAACAGCCTGGATGGTCTCGACGACGCCGCGGCAGCGCGTGGTCTGGATGTCCTGCGCGCGGCGCTGCCGAGGGGGAGTTGCATTGCGATCTGCCATCTGACGGGGGCGACCGCACGTGGGCTGGCCGCCCTGGGCGCGGCACGGGGCGTTCGGATATCCGGCTCACCGCACGCCCGCGTCCCGGCCGACGTGCGGGCCTGGTTCGCGGGGTTGGACCTGATCGAACCCGGTGTGGTTTCGGTTCCGCGCTGGCGGCCGGAGGCATCGCCCTGGCCCAGGTCGGGGCCGGTCGATCTGTGGTGCGGCGTCGGCAGTGTCCCGGGAGCGCGGCTAAGGCGGGGGACGCGGTGACTGCGTCGAACTCGACTCCAGGTTCGTCCGCGCCAGCACACGCCTCGCCCCCGGATCCGGGCCGGTGGCTGTGGCTGCTCGGGCTGGTCCTGCCCGCCTGCATGGTGGTGTACGTCGTGGTGGTATACGCCCTCAACGGCAGTGCGGGCGGAAAGAGCCTCGCGCTGACCTTCGTGGCCGTGGGGCTGGCCGGGGCGGCAATGCTGGTGATGGTGGCTCTGGAACGCCAGCACGAGTCGGCCATGCGAGTCCAACGCGGCCAGGGCAGCGAGGTGGCGTGGCTGCGGCGCCAGGCCGTCGATTCCGCGAAGGCTCTGCAGCAGATGACCTCCCGCCAGCAGCACGCCGATAACGAGATCGCGTGGCTACGCGGCCATGTGGCGGGTTCATCGGTGGCTACTCAGCCGAGAATCGGTGAATCGGCTGACCATCTCGACCAGGCCGAAACACGACTGAACTCAATCACCAGACAGTTGGAGCAACTGCTGGCGGGCATGGTGACCGCCGACGCTCAGGCCACCTCAGCCGTTGAGCTGGGGCACGGTGAGGAGCCCGACCGGGAAGTGCTGGTCTACGTCGGGCATCGTGTGCACTCATTGGTGAGCCGGATGCTGGAACGCCTCAAGGCCATTGAGCGGGAGCAGGAAGACCCTGATCTCCTTGATGATCTGTACCGGATCGAGCATCTGGCCACTCAGCTGCGTCGTGCGGCGGAGAAGCTGGCCGTGCTCGGTGGTCACACCGCGCGGCGGGCCAAGTCTCCGATGCCGATCTCCACGGTGCTGCGCCAGGCGATGGCCGAGGTCGAGGACTTCACCCGGGTTCGCCTGACGCTCCCCGACGACGAAGTGGAGATTCCGGGGTACGCGGGCCCGGACGTCATCCATGTCCTTGCGGAGTTGGTCGAGAACGCGACCAAGTTCTCCGATCCGAAGACGATGGTGCAACTGGCCACGGCACGTACATCCGCCGGACTGAGCATCGAGGTCTGCGACCAGGGTTTGCCGCTGACGCCGGAGAAGCTGGCGGACCTGCGGCGGATACTGGACGTCCCACACCAGGTCAGCCCGCGGGAGCAGGTCAGGCAAGGGCAGATCGGTCTGCTGGTCGCCGCCCGGCTGGCCGCTCGGCACGGCCTCCGGATCGAGTTGCACTCGGACGCTTCCGGAACACGGGCCCTCGTCGTCCTGCCGCGCAGTCTGCTGGCGGCCTCGGCCCCGACGGCTCAAACGGCGGAAGCGCCGTTGGAACCGCACCGTCCCGAGTTGCCGCGGCGCCACCGCGTCGCCGCTGAACCCGCATCCCCTGTGGCTGCCCGGCCATCTCCTCCAGCGATCGGCGACAAGCCGGCTCTCCCTCGGCGTAGCCACGCCCCACCTGCAGCGCAGCCCCCGGCGTACCAGTCGGCGGGTCCGGTATCGGGTCCAGGCCGACCGCCGACGCCGGGACTGATGGGAGCCTTCACCGCCGGTGTCCGGGACGGGAAGGGCGACCGACAGCCGACCGTCCCGCACACCAACGAGCCGGAGAGCGGCTGACCCCCGCCAGCCTCAGATCCCGGCCTTCTCGAACGTACGGAGAGACATACATGACCATGCACAAGCCCCCGGCTCCGGCCACTTCGGTCCGGGTCGACGACGGGTTGAGCTGGCTATTGACCAAGTTCGTCGAGCGCGTGACCGGAGTCAGCGGCGCTCTCCTGGTGTCGCGGGACGGCCTGAAGATGGCGGTCTCTGGTCTGCAGATCGATCAGGCGGACAGGGCGGCAGCGTGGATGGCAAGCCTGCACTCATTGGCCCGGTCTGCCGGCTCCATCAGCGGGTCGGAGTATGGCGGGTTCCGGCAGGCCATCGTGGAAGACGACAGCGTTCTGGTGTTCGTGATGAGCGCCGACCACGCGATGGCGGAACAGACCGGAGACCGAACCGGCCTGGTCGGCAGCGTCCTTGGAGTCCTGGCCTCCCCAGGCGCCGACCCCAACACGGTCGGCTTCGAGATGAGCCTGCTGGTCAAGAGCGTGGCCGACCACCTGGTCACGGCAACCCGCAACGGCGAGCGCCCTGATGGCGGCCGATGACATGGCCGCCTCGGCGGGCTGGAGCCCGCGGCAACCACCGGCCCGCTCGGCAGGGGACCCGGCACGGTCGTCCGGCGGGGATCAGGCATGGGTCACCTACGAGGCCGAAGAGCTGAGTCTCTACGCGATTACGGGCGGCCGGACCCGCCCGCAGCATTCAATGCGGCTCGTCACCCTGTTGGAGGTCGCAGACCCCGCCAGCGCCAAAGGAATGGCCCCCGAGGCCGTCAAGGCCGTCGAGTTGTGCCGTGCCGGACCATGCTCGGTCGCCGAGATCGCCGCCCGGATCGGTCTCCCCATCCAGGCCACCAAGATCGTCCTGTCGGACCTGATCGACTCCGGTGCATTGGTCATGGCGCTGCCTGGCCCTGAGGCGTCCGACCATCTGCAGCTGCTGGAGGCGCTGCGGTCGGGCCTGGAGACGAGGCTGTCCGATGTCGCCTGACATGCGCACCGAAGGGCACAGGCCCACCACCGTGAAGATCATCGTTAGCGGCGGATTCGGTGCTGGCAAGACTACGCTGATCAGTGCAGCCAGCGAGATCGAGCCACTGACCACCGAGGAGTATCTGACGGAGGTCAGCGACGGGATCGACTTCCTCGCTGGAGTGGAGCGTAAGGCCACCACCACCGTCGCCCTGGACTTCGGCCGTCTCACCTTCCGCGAGCAGCAGATGGTGCTGTACCTGTTCGGCACGCCAGGCCAGGACCGCTTCTG
Source organism: Actinomadura sp. 7K534 (assembly GCF_004348575.1). Lineage (NCBI taxonomy): Bacteria > Bacillati > Actinomycetota > Actinomycetes > Streptosporangiales > Thermomonosporaceae > Actinomadura > Actinomadura sp. 7K534. The sequence goes on along the minus strand of NZ_SMKB01000163.1, from coordinate 4,763 downwards.
GTTCACCTGGGACGACCTGGTCGTCGGCGCGGTCGGCGCCATGGTGCTGATCGACACCCGCCGCCTGGCCGACGGCTTCGCCGCGGTCAGCTACTTCGAGCAGACCGGGATTCCGTTCGTCGTGGCGATCAACGAGTTCAACGACGCCCCTTATCGCTACTCCCCCGCCGAAGTTCGCGCCGCTCTCGAAGTGCCCGACCGCGTACCGGTCGTGCGCTGCGACGCCCGCGTCCCCAGTTCGGTCATCACCGTGCTGCTCACCCTGGTCGACCACGCGCTCACCTACGAGTACGAGCAGCCCCGCCCGTCCGCCCCAATGGAGCAACCACATGCGGTATGACACCGACTCCGGTCTGGAAATCCCAACCTGGCATGACACAGCCCAGGAGCGCCTGAGGCTGCTGGCCGAAGTCGGCTTGGACGGCACCCCGGACGCCGAGTTCGACCGGTTCGCCGCTCACGTGTCCGGCACGTTCGCCGCCGAGCTGGGCAGCGTCGGCCAGGGCCTGTATGCAATGGTGAACCTGTTCCTGCCCGAGGCGCAGACCTTCGTCGGCCTGCACAACCCACCAGGCGCCAAGCCGGTCGCCCGGACCATGGCGCCCGATCACGGGTTCTGCCCCGAAATGCTCGGCCGCACCAAGGCACTGGTCTTGGCTGACGTGTGCGCGAAGCCCCAGTTCGCCTCGAACCCGGTGGTCGACAAGCTCGGAGTGCGCACCTACGCCGGGGCGCCACTCGTTCATGAACAGGCCGGGACGGTGCTGGGCAGTGTGTGCGTGGTGGGCACCAGTCCCCTTCCCAAGGAAACCCGCCAGACGTGCCTCGCGCTCATCAAACGGCATCGGAACGCACTCGTTGAGCTGCTCGGCCAGCGCGCCAGCGCGAGCGGCGGCCGCCACAGCACCGGGTTCCAGGGCGGCTGAACGGGCGGCTGGCCCGACCGCAGCCGATGACGACGCCGGATTGACCCGCCGGCAGGGGTCCCACGAAGTGGAAGGGGATGTGTCCGTGTTCGAGACCGAAGATCACCAGCATCTGCGCGAAACGGTCCGGGCCTACGCAGCGAGCGAAGTCGCGCCGCGCGTGGCCCGTATGGAGTCCTCTCAAGCCGTCGACATCGAGGCCTCAACCTCGATCGCCCGGCAGGGATGGATCGGGGTGACCATCCCCCGCGAGTACGGCGGCATGGGCGCCGGCCACCTCGCCAAGACCATCGTGATCGAGGAGCTTGCCCGGGTCTCGGGCGCGATGGGCGCCATGGTCCAGGCGTCCCAACTCGGAACGGCCAAAATCCTCCACTTCGGCACCGACGAGCAGAAACGGCGATGGCTGCCCCCGATCGCCACCGGTGAATGCCTGCCGACGATCGCGGTGACGGAACCGGGATCGGGCGGAAACGTCCTGGACATGGAGGCCACCGCCCACCGAGAAGGCGACGAGTGGGTGCTCAACGGCCGCAAGGTCTACGTCGGCAACTCCCACATCGGACATGTCCACGGCATCGTCGTCCGCACCAGCCCGAAGGCGAAGCGTTCCCGGAGCCTGACGGCGTTCCTCGTCGAGCACGACCGGCCCGGCCTGCGGCTCGTCCCGTACCAGCCGTGCCTCGGCCTGCACGGGTTCAGCTTCGGCGACCTGATCCTGGAGGACGTCCGGGTCCCGGCCGCCAACATGATCGGCGGTGAAGGCGACGGACTCGACGTCGCCTACAGCTCCAGCGTCCTGTACGGCCGCCCGAACCTCACCGCAGTCGCGCTCGGCATCCATCAGGCACTGCTGGACGAGACCGTCGCCTTCGCCAAGCAACGCCACCGCCGCGGCGCACCGCTGACCAAACTGTCCACGATCGAGCAGCGGATAGGGCAAACCCAGCAGCGGGTGATGACGTCTCGAACCCTCGCCTACCAGGCCGTCCACATGCTCGACCACGGCCTGCCCTGCGACGACGAACTCGTGGTCGCCAAGCAGTACGGCGTCGAGTCGTTGTGGGAATCGGCCCTGGCCGCGATGAAGATTCACGCAGCCGCCGCGCTCCGGCGCGACCGCCCCATCGAACGCCTTGTGCGAGACGCCTTCCACATCGACGCGCCCGCCGGGACCGGCGACATCCAGCTGCACCGCCTGGCCGAATCCGCGCTCGACACCAGCAAGGGCCAGTGGTCACGTCGATTCGCCCACTCGACGGCCCTGCACCCTCCTTCCAAGCCGTCCACGACCACACAGGAGGACGCTGCATGATCTGTGCCCCCTAACACCGCGCAGCAGCGCCCGCATCCACCTCCTGCAAGGGCGCGCGCCCCTCGAACCATCGCCAGATTCCGCTGGTCGCTGGGACCGCGCGTCCTCCCCCTCATCCCTCAAGAAACGGATCCCATGACTCCCCCTGAGCTGCTCACACCCGCCGAGGTCGCCGCCTTGTTCCGGGTGGACCCCAAGACCGTCACGCGCTGGGCAAAACTGCAAAAGCTATCCTCGATCCGGACGATGGGCGGCCACCGCCGCTACCGCGCGGCCGAGGTCTACGAGCTACTGAACAGCGAGCACCTGCCCACCCTGCAATTCGCGCTAGAGACGCTGGTCGACGACCACTATGGTGGTGACCCCGCTCGCGCTTTGATCGACCTGGCAGACCGCTACGGTCTCGCCGTCACGTTCCTCGATCGGGCCTGGTTCACGCGGTTCGCGCAGCGCGACCTGACCGACATCGAGTGGAAACGCATCAGCGCCGAACTCGGAAACTTCAGCGACACCCTCTACCAGACCTGCGCCGACCAGTTGCTCGACTACGCCACCACGGTGCTCCGGAGCGCGGGCATCGCGCTCCAAAACACGACCGTCTCGAGACTGCCGCGGTTGCCCGCGCTGCCCAGCTCGCCAGAAGCCGGCCCTCCGGCGGCAACCTGAACAACCTCGATCGGCCTGTGCCCGCAAGGACGAAGCTTCGGATCACCCGCTCGGCGGCAACAATCCCCTAGCGCGCAGAACGAGCCTTGGGGAAGCGGGAGCAGTGTCGAGGCCGCGCGTGGGCATGCCCGGTGTCGCAGGACGGCGCGCAGTTCGTCGCATCAAGGGCTGTCGCCGACCTGGACGGCGCCGGGGCGCGCTGGTCAGCGCACACATCCGGGCACGACGCAGCCGACCGGTGAGCCCGGCTGCGTCACCGCCCCCTCGATCGGTCAGCGGGTCGTGCGCTCCAGCTCTGCGGTGAGGCGCGTGGCCTCACGGCGCGACCGCACGATGAACACCTCCGCGTCGCCGGCGTGCTCGTCGAGCAGTGCACGCACGCGCGGCGCCATTTCCTTGCGGTAGTCCCAGACGTACTTGATGAAACCCCAGTTGATGGTGTCGTAGACGCCGTCGCTGTGCTGGCCACCGCGATAGCGCCAGCGCCGCTGGGCGATGCCCCACAGACAGGTGATGGCGGGCAGATCGAGGAAGACGACATGAGTTGCGCGGCGTAGCCGGATCGGGAGGGTGCCGGCGTAGTTGCCGTCGATCACCCAGCTCTCGGCGGCGACCAGGTCTTCCTGGATCGCGGCGAACCTGTCTTGCGGCAGTTTGTTCCACTCGTCGTCGTAGTACACCGCGTCCAGATGCGTAATCGTGGTGCCGAGCGATGCAGCGAGGCGGCGACCGATGGTCGTCTTGCCGCTGCCTCCACAGCCGATAATCGCGACTCGCCGGATAGGGCTCACGTGCCTCGACAGTACTGACTGACAGTCGGCGACGTGGGACGTACGCCTGATCAAGTCCGACCGCCCGCCCCTGGGGTGAGCATGGGCGAGGAGGAGATCGCCCGGACCCTGCCCGCGTTGCACGCCACCGGCTACCGGGTCGAACTCGAACACTGGACCGGCGCCGCGTACCCGTGTTGCCCGCCCAACCCGTGCGTCGCCAAGGTCACCGATCAGGCCCGCCAAGCGCGGTGTAACGGCACCGGTGCACCACCGCCCGCGGAAGAGGCGTCCGGGCCGCAAAGTGCCTGATCGCGTGGCAGGCTCTGCCCTCATGGATCGCATCGAGTGGCAGAGCCTGCCATCCGACCTGTGCAACGCCGTTCAGGACGAACTCGGGCCGATCATCAAGGTCGAGCCGATCAGCGAAGGCAGACGCTCCGCACTCGCCACCGTCGCCCATCTGAAGGGCGGGCCGGTGTTCCTCAAAGGCGCACCCCTCGCCAACGAACGCGCGGCCGCCCAACTCGACCGCGAAGCCGCCGTCAACCCCCACGTCCTCCCCGCCACCCCGAAACTGCTGTGCAATCTCACGGCCAGCGGGTGGCGGCTCCTGGGCTTCGAATATGTGCAGGGACGACGTGCCGACTACACGCCCGGCTCCCGTGACGTGAACGCCGTCCTCGAAGTCCTCGCGACGCTGGAGAACCGTCAGCTACCCGCCAACGTGGACGTGATGTGGTTCGAAGGCCGCTGGTCCGACTACGCCACCGTCCCCCAGCACCTCACCCAAATCGCCGGAACCGCCCTCCTGCACACCGACCTCAACCCCGGAAACGTCATGATCACCGGCACTGGCGCCCGGCTGGTCGACTGGGGCATGGCCTCCCGCGGCGCCTCCCTGGTCAACCCCGCCGACCTGGTGGTCAACCTCATCGCCTGCGGCCACGCCCCCACCGAAGCCGAAGCCATCGTCGCCGACCTGGACACCTGGAAGAACGCCGACCCGGCCGTCCTCGACTACTACGCCAGACTGCTGGCCACCACCTGGCTCGAAGCCTTCTGGACCCCCACCCACCCCTGGGC
>NZ_SMKB01000162.1:0-16487 GCF_004348575.1 Actinomadura sp. 7K534 | reverse complement strand
CCCCACGACCCCGCCGCCGGACACCCCGACGGACCCGCCGTCCGACGACCCGGGCGACGGGGACTCCGGCACCCCGTCCCCCAGCCCGACGTCCAACCCGGAGCCGTCCCCGAGCGGCGGCTGACCCCGCACGACCGGCCCGCGCACGACCGGCCCGCGCACGACCGGCCCGCGCACGACCGGCCCGCGCACGGCTCACACCGCCGCGGCGCCCTCGACCGGGGACGACCCGCGCCGGACGAGCAGGGCCGCGAGGATCGCGGCGGCGGCGACCATCCCGGCGACGGTCAGCGAGGTCTGGAAGCCGTCCATGAACGCGAGGTGGCTTCCGGTGGTGATGGCCTCGGCGGCCGGCTCCGGCGTGCCGGGCGGGACGGGCGCGCCGCCCTGCGAGACGATCCCGCCCTGGCTCGTGAGCCGCCGCGCGGCCCCGCCGGGGACGCCCGCGTCCGTCAGCCTGCCGAACAGCACGTCGCCGACCCTCGTGGACAGCAGCACCCCGAGGACCGACGTCCCGAGGACGCCGCCGACCTGCGCGGCGGTCTGCTGCAGCCCGCCCGCGACGCCGGCGAGGTGCGCGGGGGCGTTGCCCACGATCGCCTCGGTCCCGGCGACGATCACCATCCCGAACGCCAGGCCGATCAGCACGAACCACGGCCAGAGCTCGACGTAGGGGGCCGCCGCTCCGATGCGCGACAGGCCGAGCAGCGCGGCGGCGGTGAAGGCCATGCCGAGCGCGAGCGGCACCCGCGGCCCGAAGCGGCTCGTCAGCGCGCCCGCGATCGGTGACGCGACGATGAACACGGCGGTCATCGGCAGCATCCGCACGCCGGCCTCCACCGGGCTCATGCCGTGGACCTGCTGCAGGTAGAGGGTGATGAAGAAGATCGTCCCGAACATCGCGAAGAAGCCGAGGACGATGAGCCCGGTCGCCGCCGACAGCGACACCGAGCGGAACAGCCCGAGCGGGAGCAGCGGACGCTCGACGCGCAGCTCGTGCCACACGAACGCGGCGAGCAGGACCGCCGAGACGGCGAGCGACACCAGCGGGACCACGTCGCCGAAGCCGTCCTCGCCCGCCCTGATCAGGCCCCAGACGAGGCCGAACAGCGCGCCGGTGAGCAGCGCGACGCCGGGCAGGTCGAAGGAGCCGGCGGCGCCCTCGTCCCGCGACTCGCGGATCACCCGGAGCCCGACGAGGAGCGCGACGAGGCCGAGCGGGGCGTTGAGGAAGAAGACCGACTCCCAGTTGACGTTCTCGACCAGCAGCCCGGCCACGATCGGCCCGCCCGCGATGGAGATGCCGAGCGTGGAGCCCCAGACGCCGATCGCGGTGTTGAGCCGCTCGGCGGGGAACGTGTTGCGCAGGATGGCGAGGCTCGCGGGCTGCAGGAGCGCCCCCGCGAAGCCCTGCACGACCCGCCAGAAGATGACCGTGCCGAGGCCGCCGGACAGGCCGATCAGCACCGAGGAGACCGCGAACCCGACCACGCCGGCCAGGAACGTCCGCCTCCGCCCGAACCGGTCGGCGATCTTGCCGGCCGGGATGAGCGTGACGGCGAGCGCCAGCAGGTAGGCGTTGGTCACCCACTGGAGGCCGGACAGGCTCGCGCCGAGGTCGGCGGCGATCGCGGGGTTGGCGATGGACACGACGGTCGCGTCCAGCCCGACCATCATCACGCCGAGCGCGACGGCGACGAGCGTGAGCCACGGATGGCCGTGGCCCCTCCTGGCCGTGCGGCGCGGCGCCTTCCCGTGCGGCGGTACGCGGACGGCGCCGGGATCGAGCGTGCCGGCGCCGGTGGAATGAGTCATCGATCGATATCCCTCCGGATTGGCAGATGGCCAAAGTGTCACGAGATGACACTTGTCGTCAACCGCCTCTTGGCGTGAAGCGACATCGGTCACATGGTGACAACATTCACCCGCTGTCTCTTGGCGCGGGACCGGCGGCTGGCTACACTGCGCACATGACCGCGACCGCCCCCGAGACCGGCGCCGGGCAGGGCGCCTCCGGTCCCGGCCCCCGGCCCCCGGGCAGGCGCGAACGCAAGAAGCAGCGCACGCGCGAGGCCCTCGTCGAAGCGGCGTTCGACCTGTTCTCCGCGAAGGGGTTCGACGCCACCACCGTCGAGGAGATCGCCGACGCCGTGGACGTCTCGTCCCGCACGTTCTTCCGCTACTTCGCCTCGAAGGAGGACGTGGCGCTCACCTTCCAGGAGGAGCAGACCCGCGCCATCATGGCGGCGCTCGCCGAGCGGCCCGCCGACGAGCCGATCATGACGGCGCTGCGCCGCGCCGTCGTCGTGATCGCCCGCGCGTGCGAGGCGGGCGAGCTCGGCTTCGACCCCGGGCGCTTCCAGTGCATGCTGTCGATGATGGACGACAGCCCCGCGCTGATGGCGGGCTCGCTGGAGCACGCGCAGAAGAAGCAGGCCATCCTGATCGACTTCGTCGCCGAGCGGCTCGGCGTCGACCCCGCGACCGACCTGCGCCCGCACGTCATCGCCGCCGCGGCCACCGGCGCCTTCCAGGCCGCCGCCGAGGTGATCCGTCGGCATTGCGACGCGTTCGGCTCGATGTCGGAGACCGTCGACCAGGCCTTCGCGCTGCTGGAGGAGAGCCTCAACTACCCCCAGCGGTGATCGGCGCGGAGGCGGACGCGATCACCGCCGGGGCGCTCGATCACCGCCGGGCAGGGGTCAGCGGGGGGCGCGGGGCAGGCCGAGGCCGATCATCGCGATCAGCTCGCGCTGGATCTCGTTGACCCCGCCGCCGAACGTCAGCACCAGCGCGCCCTTGGCCAGGCGGTCGGTGGCCTCGATGAACTCCGCGGTCGCCGGGTCGCCGGGGTCGCCGTACCGGGCGAGGACGTCGCCGACGATCCGGCCGACCTCCTGCACCCGCTCCGAGCCGTAGATCTTGGTGGCGGACGCGTCCGCCGCGCCCAGCCAGCCGAGGTCCTGGTTCGCGGCGACCTGCCAGTTGAGCAGCTCGTTGACGCGCAGGTAGGCGCAGACCCGCGCGACGGCGCGGCGCACCGCGGGCTCCGCGATCAGCGGCCGGCCGTCCCGCCCGGGGGTGGTGCGGGCCCAGCGCTCGAACCGCACATGGGTGTGCCCGATGTTGCCGGCCGGCCCGAGCGTGACCCGCTCGTGGTTGAGCTGGTTGACGATGAGGTCCCAGCCCTTGTTCTCCTCGCCGATCAGCATGTCCGCCGGGACGCGGATGTCCTCGAAGTACGTCGAGTTCGTGTGGTGCCGGCCGTCCATCGTGATGATCGGCGTCCAGGAGAAGCCGGGGTCCTCGCAGTCGACGATGAGCATCGAGATGCCCTTGTGCTTCTTCGCGTCCGGGTCGGTGCGGGCGGCGAGCCACACGTAGTCGGCGGTCTGCGCGCCGGACGTGAAGATCTTCTGGCCGTTCACGACGTAGTGGTCGCCGTCCCGGACGGCCGTGGTGCGCAGGGCGGCGAGGTCGGTGCCCGCGCCCGGCTCGCTGTAGCCGATCGCGAAGTGGCACTCCCCCGCGAGGATGCGCGGGATGAAGAACTCCTTCTGCGCGTCCGTCCCGTACTGCAGGATCGTCGGGGCGACGGAGTTCAGCGTGATGAGCGGGTAGGTCACCTCGGCGCGGGCGATCTCGTTGGCGAAGATCGTCTGCTCGACGGGGCCGTAGCCGCGGCCGCCGTACTCCTTCGGCAGCGCGACGCCGAGCATCCCGTCGCGGCCGAGGCGCCGGCAGTGCTCCATGTAGGCGGGGCCGAACGGGTCCTCCAGGATCGCGGCGCGCTGCTCCGCGTCCAGGCAGTTCTCGAAGTACTCGCGCAGCTCGGCGCGGAGCCGCTTCTGCTCCTCGGTCAGGTCGATGAACATCAGGCCTCCTGTGCGACGAGCGCGCCGAGCGAATCCAGGGTCTCCTCCGCGCCGCCGAGCAGGTGCGCGCACTGCTTGCCCCAGGCGAAGTAGCGGTGCAGCGGGTAGGTGACGTCCAGCCCGATGCCGCCGTGCAGGTGCTGGCAGGTGTAGAGGGCCTGCACGACGGGGTCGCAGGCGTTGTAGGCGGCGACGGCGAGGACCTCGTCGGTGTCGGCGGCGCCCTCGGCGAGCCGCCACACGCCCGCCCAGGCGGCCACGTCGAGCGCGCGCTTGGCGATGTAGACGTCGCCGATCTGCATCGTGACGGCCTGGAACTGGGCGAGGGCGCGCTCGAACTGCTCCCGCGTCTTGACGTACTCCGTGGTCAGCGCCAGCGCGCCCTCGATGACGCCGGACGCGAGGGCGACCGCGCCCGCGACCGCCGAGCGGCGCAGCGCGTCCCACGCGGCGCCGTCGGCCGTGCCGCCGAGGAGGGCGTCCGGGCCGACCCGGGCGCCGTCGAGCGCGACGCGCGACAGCGGCTCGCTCGTCGCGGACGGCTGCGCGGTGACCGCCGCGGCGGACGGCTCGACGAGGAAGACCCCGATGCCCTCGTCCACGCCCTCGCCCTCGACGCGGGCGGGCACGAGGATCCGCGACGCCTCGCGCGCGTACGGGACGAACGTCTTCACCCCGTCGAGGACGAAGCCGTCACCGTCCCTGCGCGCGGTGGTGGCGATCTCCCCGGCCGGGCCGACCTCGCGGTACGCGCCCGTCAGCACCGTCTCGCCTTCGGTCAGCGGGCCCAGCAGCGCCTTCTGCTCGGCCGTGCCGTGCAGCCCGATCGGGACGGCCGCGAGCGCGAGCGACGCGTACACCGGGACGGGCGCGACCTTGAGGCCGACCTCCCGCAGGACGACCGCCAGCTCGACCGGCCCGAGGCCCGCGCCGCCCGCGTCCTCCGGCAGGACGAGCCCGAGCAGCCCGGCCTGGGCGAGGGCCTTCCACGTCACCGTGTCGTACGCCGCGCCGCTCTTCTCGAAAGCCTCAAGCCGCTCCCGGGTCGCCTCGCGTTCCAGGAGCCCGGCAGCCAGCTTCTTGATCTCCTGCTGGGTCTCGTCGAGGTTGAAGTCCACTCATCCGCTCCGTTCCAGGAGGTGCAGCCGGCCGCGCTTCTCGAACTCCGCCCGGAGCCCGGCCGCGTCCTCCGCTGTCATCCGGCGGTAGGCGACGTCCCGGCCGGGCCGCCACCACACCGGGTCGTCGGTCTGCCAGCCGTCCCTGACCAGCCGGCGCTTGAGGATCTTGTTGGAGGCGGTCGCGGGCAGGTCCCGCATGACCCGGACGTACCGCGGCGGCCATTTCGGGCTCAGGTCCGCGCGGCCGCGCAGGTACGCGGCGAACGCGGCCGGGTCGAAGCCGTCCGCCGCGAGCGCCAGCATCACCTGGTCGCCGGACGCCGCGTCCGGCACCCCGTACACCGCGAGCTGCCGGACGCCCGGCAGCTCCGCCAGGGCGCGCTCCACCTGGGCGGCGCCGAAGTTCTCGCCGTCCACCCGGAGCCGGTCGGCGCTGCGGCCGGCGAAGAAGATGTAGCCGTCCGCGTCGGCGTAGGCGAGGTCGCCGCTCCAGAACATGCCGTCGCGGAGCCGGTCGGGCGCGTCCTCCCGGTAGTAGCCGTCGAACAGCCCGAGGTCGCCCGTGTTGACCAGTTCGCCGATGGCCTCGTCGCCGTTCAGGACGCGGCCGGCGGCGTCGAACTCCGCGGGCGGGCACGGCTCGCCGGTCGCGGGGTCGAGGATCGCGATGCCGTCGGCGATCCTCCCCAGCGAGCCGGGCGGGCCGAAAGGGTCGGTGACCAGCGAGATCGCCGTCTCGGTCGAGCCGTAGCCGTCGATGACGAAGCAGCCGAACCGCTCCCCGAACGCCTTCTGCTCCAGCGGCGCGGCCTCGTTCCCGAACGCGAACTGGAGGGGGTTGTCGGCGTCGTCCTCGGCCTGCGGCGTCGCGAGCACGTACGAGAGCGCCTTGCCGACGTAGTGCAGGTAGGTGCAGCCGTGCGCGCGGATGTCGGGCAGGACGGCGGACGCCGAGAACCTCGTGCGCAGCACCAGCTCGGCTCCGGCGGCCAGCGCGGGCGCGTACGCCGCCATGACGGCGCCGGAGTGGAACAGCGGCATCGGGCTGTAGACGACCGACTCCGCCGACAGCATGCGCTCGGCGAGCATCACGCCCGGCACGTGCACCTTCCGGTGGGTGACGCGGACGGCCCGCGGCCGCCCCGACGTCCCGGAGGTGAAGATCAGCATGAGCAGGGTGCCGTCGCCGATGCCGGACGTGTCCGGGAGCGGGGAGCCTGCGAAGGGGGCGAGCCGCGCGCGGTGGGCGCCGTCCTCCACGTCGTGGACGGGGAGCCCGAGCTCCGCGGCCTTCGCGGCGTGCCCGGGCCCGGTGAGGACGAGGTCGCAGTCGGCGCGCTCGGCGTCGCCCGCCAGCTCGGCGGCGCTGCGCGTCGGGTTCAGCGCGACGAGCACCGACCCCGACAGCGCCGCCCCGCCGAGGAGGAACACGAACTCGGGGACGTTGTCGAGGAGCACGCCCACGTGGACCGGGCGGTCGCGGCCACCCGCGGCGGTGTCGCTGAGGGACGTCATCCAGGCGGCGCGGGCCGCGCTTTCGGCGACGACCTCGCGCCACGTCCAGGCGCCGTCGCCGCCGGCCCGGCGCAGTCCCGGGCGGCCGTCGTCCGCCCTCGCCTCCAGCAGTGCCGCGACGCTCACCCTGCCACCTCCCGGGCCGACCCCACGGCGAAAAAGTAGAACAGATTCTAGTCTGTGTCCAGAGGCATGATCGGGCTCGATCCCGGGCAGATTCTCCAGGCATGTCTAGGTTCACCGGCCGGGTGAAGGCACCGGCCGGACCGCCCCTCGCCACGGATCAGATAACACGTTCTCATGGGCTGTATCCTGGGCGGGACACGTCGGGCGACCGCGCCCGCTCAGGAGGGATCGACCGTGACCGCAGAGCCGACGGTGACCGGGGACGAGACCCGGGGTCAGCCCGCGGGACAGGCGGCAGGACAGGCGGCGGGGCAGGCGGCGCAGCCGGGGCAGAGCGTGCGCTCGCGCAGCCAGCACCAGCGGCGCAAGCGTATCGTGCAGGCGGCGGCCGCGCTGGCGTCCCGCGGCGGCATCGAGGCGATGCAGATGCGCACCGTCTCCGAGCGCGCGGGGGTCGCCCTCGGCACCCTGTACCGCTACTTCCCGTCCAAGATGGACCTGGTCGTCGCGGTCGTGAGCGAGGAGCTCGACCTGCTGGAGGCCAGCATCGAGCGCCGCCCGCCCCGCGCGGGCGACGCGCCGCAGCGCGCGGTGGAGGTGCTGATGCGCGCGACCCGCGGGCTGATGCGCGAGCCGGAGCTGGCCGAGGCGCTGATCCGCTCGCTGCTGCTCTCCGACGTCAAGACCGACTTCGGCGACCGGATGACCGGGATGCTGCTGCTCGCCGCGTCCGGCCGCCCGGAGACCTTCTCCGCCGACGACCCGCGCCGCCTGGTGGCCCGCGCGCTGTCCGGCATCTGGACCATGGAGATGATCGAGATGCTGCGCGGCAACGCCACCGCCGAGGAGATCCAGGCGCGCCTGGAGATCTCCGCCGCCCGCCTGCTCATCGACCCCTGAGGGCGGGCGGGCCGGACGGTCCCGGCCCGCCCGCCCCGGTCCGGCGGGCAACGGCTCAGGGCCGCTGCCCCGCCTCGTCCACGATGCCCGCCCTGGCGCGGACCGTGATGTTCAGCAGGTCGCCCTTCTTCACCCGCATGGTCGCGTCCGTCCCCCGGGCGGTGTGATCCTTGAGGGCGACCGACCGCTCGCCCAGGTAGGTGTAGGTGGCCGGGTCCAGCAGCAGTTCCTGGTGCAGCCACCCCTCAGCGACGCGCCCGACTCCGAGTGCCGGGCGTCCCGCCGCGTCCGCCCGCCCCTCGGCGAGCGTCACGCCCGGGATCAGCTTGATCGCGCGGAACACCGCCGCCTCCGTCTTCGGCGGCAGGACGTTGTCCCGCAGGACCGCGCCGAGCATCGAGTACGCGGTCGAGTACCGCCCCTCCGGCGTCTCGCCGAGCCCGCCCGCCTCCCGGTACATCCGCTGGAGCAGCGCGGACGGGTCGGTCGGCAGCGCCGCCAGCGAGCGGTAGTCGCTCGGCGGCGTCGTCGGCGGCATCCCGCTGTACACGAGCCCGCCCTTGTCGAGGGCGGCCGACTTCGTGCCGTCGGCCCGCTTCCAGTTGCGCTTCACGACGGTGTCGCGCGGGTCCCGCGACACCGGGCCGTTCGGGCGCGCTCCCGTCCGCAGTGTCGACTCGACGTAGATCCACTGGTCGGGACGGGGCGGCGTGAACGGCCGTGCCTCCGCGGCGAGGGCGGCGCGCTCCAGCGCCTCCCCGGCGCTGGCCACCGGGCCCGCCGGGATGCCGGGGAGCACCGCGCGGGGCCTGCCGTCCTCGTCGGTGCCCCCGCCGGTCTGCACGACGGTCACGCCCACGGCGGCGGCGGCCGCCAGTGCGCCCACCGCGGCGAGCCGGACGCCGAACCGCGGCAGCCGGACGCCCGTCCGGGATGCGGCGCGGGGCCGCTCCCGCCCGGCCGCGCGTTCGAGCAGGGCCGTGCGGGCGGCGGCGCGGGCCGTGTCCGCGGGCGGCTCGCAGTCCGCCCACGCGTCTCGCAGAATGTCCAGATCGTTCATCAGTCCATGTCCTTTCCGAAGTCGGCGGGGGCGCCCAGCGCGGCGCGGACCTTCCGGCGGGCCCGGTGCAGCCGCGACCTCGCCGTCCCGGCGGGGATGCCGAGCGCCTCCGCCGCCTCCTGCAGGCTCAGCTGCGCCCAGGCGACGAGCAGCAGCACGTCCCGGTCGCCGCGGGACAGCCCGCCGAGCGCGGCCGCCAGCGGGCCGCGCGCCGCCTCGGCGTCGATCCGCCCGGCGACGCCGTCGGCGTGGCCCTCGGCGGCGTCGCGGCCCAGGGACCGGGCGAGGGCCCGGTACTGGCGCACCTCGGCGCGGTGGTGCCGGGCGATGAGGTTGGACGCGATCCCGTACAGCCAGGGCCGCGCGTCGCCCTTCGACGCGTCGTAGCGCTCCCGCCGGTCGAAGGCGATCAGGAAGGTCTCGGCGGCGACGTCGTCGGCGGGTCCCGCGCCGAGCCGCCGCGCCGCGTACCCGTGGATCGCCGTGTAGTGGCGGTCGAAGAGGACGGCGAAGCACTCGGGCTCGTGCCGGGACCGCCGCAGGATCTCGGCGTCGCCGGCGGTCACCGCGACCATGCCGGTCCTCCCCGGGTCGCGGCCGGTCTTTCTGCGGCCGGTCTTTCTCGGGTCATGTCGTGCCCTCCGGATTCGGCGAGTCGTTCACCTTGCTTCGCCGACACCCCGTGTCGCGTTCACGGTGCTCCCGGAACGCCGCCGTCGCCGGGGCGCTTTCCATGTGCCGCGGGTCCCATCCCTACTAGCCTTGAATCCCACTACCTGGACGAAGAAGGTGTGCCAGTGACCGAGCAGGAACCGATCCTCAGCGACGGGGTCATCATCGAGTTCATCGATGGCAAGGACGTCCCCGTCCAGCACAAGGACTTCGGTGAGCGGGCCGTCGTCATGCGCGACGCCAAGAAGCCGGAGGGCCCGATCCTCTACTTCACCGAGGCCGAGTGGGACGCCTTCATCGCGGGCGTCAAGGACGGCGAGTTCGACGACCTCCTGGAAGAGGACCCCACCGAGACCGCCTGAACCGGCCTCGGGGACGGGCCTCGGAGACGGGCCCCACCGCCGGGACGCTGCGCGCTCAAGCGCCGCGCAGCCGGTCCCACCTGGCGGTGAGGGCCCGTTCCGCTTCCGGGGCCAGGTCGCCGAGGAGCCGGAGGCGGGCTATGCCGCCGTCCGGGTGGATGTCCAGGCGGACGTGGGTCACCTCCGGTGTGGCGAGGCGGAAGCGGTGGCGGGTGTCGGGCAGGAGGTCCGTTCTCGGTAGGAGGCGGCTCCAGGTGTCCCCTACACGGGCGTCCATGCCGGAGAGCGCGGCCTGGGCGGGGGCGTTGAACTTCAGGTTCGCGGTGTCGATCTCGGCGAGCCGGATGGTGCCGGGTGCCGCGAGCCGGATCACGGCCCAGTCGTTGCCGTCGTCGCGGCGGCGGGCGGTCTCCCAGCCCTCCGCCTGGTTGCGCGCGAGCCCCGGGAAAAGCATGTTGTCGGGCGACGAGTAGAACATGTCCGAGCACTCGACGACGCGGGCGCCGTTCTCCAGGGCGGCCAGGTCGACCGTGAGGCCCGTCAGGAGGCGCGGGTCTGCGACGACCTCGCCGTGCACCCGGAGCCGCGCTATGCCGCCGTCGGGGAACATGTTGAGCCGGACGTGGGTGAACAGGCGTTCCGCGTCGACCTCGAACGCGTGGGCGCTGTCGCCCTTCAGCGGGCTCTTCGGGACGATCTCCACCCAGTCGGCGCCGGAGAGGTCGGCCGGGTAGCCGTCCACGGCGCACGCCTCGACGGACGCGTGCGGCGGGAAGTTGCCCCGGAACCAGGCGGTGTCGATCACGACGCCGCGGACGACGCCGGGCAGGCCGAGCCGGACCAGCGCCCAGTCGTGGCCGGGCCCGCGGCGCCGGGCGGTCTCCCACCCGTCGTACAGCTGGCCCTTCGGCCCGAACGTCTCCGGGGAGAACGCCGGCGCCCACGGGTTGAGGAGGTTCTCCTTCTCCGCGAACGACTCGTCGCTGGCGGCGATGACGGATCCGCCGAGGGTGCGGACGGCCAGGTCCGGGAGGGACGTGAAGTCGCTCATCGCTCCTGCCTGGTGAGCAGCCGGCCGGCTGGCGAGCCCGTGGTGGACGAGCCCGTGGTGGACGAGCCCGTGGTGGACGAGCCCGTGACGGGGACGCCGCGCAGCCAGGTGGTCTGGACGACCCCGGCCAGCGTGCGGCCTCCGTAGGGGGTGACGGGGTGGCGGTGGTGCAGGGCCGAGGGGGTGACGGTGAAGGTCTCGTCGGGGGCGAAGGCGACGAGGTCGGCGTCGTTGCCGACCGCTATCCCGCCCTTGCCTGAAACCCCGGCCAGGGCGGCGGGTGCCTCGGACATCCAGCGGACGACCGAGTGGAGCGTATGGCCGCGCGCCCGTGCGGCCGTCCAGACGACGGGAAGGCCGAGCTGGAGGGACGAGATGCCGCCCCACGCGGTGGCGAAGTCGCCGCGTTTCAGCTCGGGCGTGCAGGGCGAGTGGTCGGTGACGACGCAGGAGAGGACGCCCGAGGCGAGCCCCTGCCAGAGCGCCTCGCGGTTGGCGGCGTCCCGGATGGGCGGGCAGCACTTGGACGCGGTGTCCCGGGCGTCGCCGTCCGTCAGCGTCAGGTAGTGCGGGCAGGTCTCGGCGGTCACCGGGAGGCCGTCGGCCTGCGCTTTCGCCAGGACGTCGAGGCAGTCGGCGGCGGACACGTGCAGGATGTGCGCGCGCGCCCCCGTCTCCTCCGCCAGCCGGACGACGCGCTCCGCGGCGAGGCGTTCCGCGGACGGCGGGCGCGAGGCCAGGAACTCCGCGTAGCCGCCGCCGGACGGAGACGCCAGCGACGCGGGGTCCTCGGCGTGGACGAGGACCAGCCCGCCGAACGAGGCGATCTCCCGGAACGCGTCCCGCATCCCGTCCGGCGGGAGCGGCGGGAACTCCGGGACGCCCGAGTGGGACATGAAGCACTTGAACCCGAAGACGCCCAGCTCGTGCAGCGGCCGCAGCGAGGGCAGGTTCCCCGGGATGGCACCGCCCCAGAAGCCGGTGTCCACCGCGCACGCCCCCTCGGCGGCGGCGCGCTTGGCGGCGAGCGCGTCCGGGTCGACGGTGGGCGGCAGCGAGTTCAGCGGCATGTCGACGATGGTGGTGACGCCGCCCGACGCGGCGGCGCGGGTCGCGGCGGCGAAGCCCTCCCACTCGGTGCGTCCCGGCTCGTTGACGTGGACGTGGGTGTCGACCAGGCCCGGCAGCAGCGCGACGTCTCCCAGGTCCAGGACGGCCTCGGCCAGGTCGCGGACCTCGTAAGGGGAGATCGCCGTGATCCGCCCGTCCAGGATGGAGACGGCGGCCGGGCGCTCCCCGTCGGGCAGGACGGTCCGCCGCGACCGGATCGTCAGGCCGTCCACGGGGCGCCTCGCACGATGTGCTCGGGCCTGACCGGGACCCGGTTGAGGGCCTTGCCCGTCGCGTCCCGGATCGCGGCGACGATGGCGGGCGTGGACGACAGCGTCGGCGGCTCCCCGGCGCCCCGCAGCCCGTAGGGCGCGGCGGGATCGGGGTTCTCCAGGATGTCGAGCCGCATGGGCGGCATGTCGAGGATCGTCGGGATCAGGTAGTCGGTGAACGACGGGTTGCGGACGAGGCCGTCCGCCACGACGATCTCCTCCATCACGGCGAGGCCGAGGCCCTGCGCGGACCCGCCGTGGATCTGGCCCTCCACCCCCGTCCGGTTGATGATCTTGCCGACGTCCTGGACGGCGGCCATCTCCACGACCTTGACGAGCCCGAGGTCGACGTCCACGTCGACCACGGCCCGGTGGACGCACAGGGCGAGCTGGGTGTGGCTGCTGCCCTGCCCGGTGACGGGGTCGAGGGCGGTGGTGGGCCGGTGGTGGTACTCGCGGGTCTGCTCGACGACCTCGTCGCCGAGGACGTCCTCGACGGTGCCGAGCACGCCGTCCGCCCGCGAGACGATCTTCCCGCCGGCGACGGCGAGGTCGTCGGCGGCCCACCGTCCGCCGAGGCGGCGGGCGGCGAGCGCGAGCAGTTCGGCGCGCACCGCCTCGCAGGCCGCCTTGACCGCGCCGCCCGTCATGTACGACTGCCGGGACGCGCTGGAGGAGCCCGCGTCGCCCACCCGGTCGTCGGCCGGGGCGATCGTGACCCTCTGCACGCCCAGCTCGGTCCGCGCGATCTGCGCCTTGACGGTGACGAGCCCCTGCCCGACCTCGGCGGCGGCGGTGTGCACGAGCGCGGTCGCCTCGCCGCCAATGACCTCCAGCCGGACGCGGGCGGTGGAGTAGTCGTCGAACCCCTCGGAGAAGCAGATGTTCTTGATCCCGACGCCGTAGCCGACGCCCCGCACGACGCCCTCGCCGTGCGTGGTCTGCGCCACCCCGCCCGGCAGGTTCCGCAGGTCGGACGGGTCGAGCGGCGGCGGCAGCGGCATCGCCTCCAGCCGGGTCAGCATCTCCGCGAGCGGCGCCGGGGAGTCGATGACCTGCCCGGTCGCGAGCCTGGACCCCTGCGTGACGGCGTTGCGGCGGCGGATCTCGACCGGGTCGAGCCCGCAGGCCGCCGCGAGCCGGTCCATCATCGACTCGTAGGCGAAGCACGCCTGCACGGCGCCGAACCCGCGCATCGCGCCGCACGGCGGGTTGTTGGTGTAGACGCCGTACGCGTCGATCTCGATGTTGGGGATCTCGTACGGGCCTACGCCGAGCGACGCCGCGTTGCCCGTGACGTTGATCGTTGACGACGTGTACGCGCCGCCGTCCAGGACGATCTCCACGTCGGCGTAGAGGAGCTTCCCGTCCGCCGTGGCGCCGTACTCGTACCGCATCTGGGCGGGGTGCCGGTGGACGTGCCCGAAGAACGACTCGTACCGGTTGTACGACATCTTCACGGGCCTGCCGGTGTGCAGCGCGAGCATCCCCGCGTGGATCTGCATCGACAGGTCCTCGCGCCCGCCGAACGCGCCGCCGACGCCCGCGAGCGTCATGTGGATCTGGTCCTCGGCGAGGCCGAGGCACGGCGCGATCTGCTTGAGGTCGTTGTGGATCCACTGCGTGGACACGTAGAGGTCGAGGCCGCCGTCCTCGGCGGGGACCGCCAGCCCGGACTCGGGCCCGAGGAACGCCTGGTCCTGGATCCCGACCTCGTACTCGCCGGACACGACGACGTCCGCCGCCGCCCGCGCGGCGGCCACGTCGCCGACGCGGACCGGCTGGTGACGGGTGATGCCGCCGCGCTCCTGGACCTTCAGGCCCTCCGGGTCGGCGAGCACGGCGCGCGGGTCGGTGATCGGCGCGAGCACCTCGTAGCCGACGGCGATCAGCTCCATCGCCCGCCGCGCGGTCTCCGGGTGGTCCGCGGCGACGAGCGCGACCGGCTCGCCCTCGTGCCGGACCTGGTCGATGGCGAGGACGGGCTGGTCCTCGGTGTGGTCGATGCCGAACGTCTTGCGTCCCGGCACGTCCTCGTGGGTGAGGACGGCCCGGACGCCGGGCACCGCGAGGGCGGGCCCGATGTCGATCGACGTGATCAGAGCGCGGGGGTGCGGGCTGCGCAGCGTCGCGCCCCACAGCATCCCGTCCATCCAGAGGTCGGACGCGTACGCGAACTCGCCCGCGACCTTGAGCGTGCCGTCCGGCCGCAGGGGGCTGTCCCCGACGCCGCCCTGCCCCGGGGCGGCGACCCGGGAGAGGGAGGGGCCGGGGCTTCGCACCGGCGACGCCATCAGAGCACCTCCTCCGCGAGCCGCATCAGGCGGCGGTGGGCGGCGGCGCCGCGCCGCCCGGCCTCGTCCTGCGGGACGGTCACGAGCGTGTCGTCGTCCACGACCGTCCGCCCGCCGACGAGCAGCCGCCGCAGCGGCGGCGTCTTCCCGAACGCGAACGCGACCACGGGGTCGTCGACGGCCGCGTGGAAGCCGTCCACCCGCCACAGCGCGATGTCGGCGAGCCTGCCCGGTTCGAGGGAGCCGAGCTCGTCCTCGCGGCCGAGGCAGCGGGCCCCGCCGAGGGTCGCCATGTGCAGGGCCTGCCGCGCGGTCAGCGCGGTGGGGCCGTAGCGGGCGCGCTGCATGTAGACCGCCTGGCGGATCTCCCCGGCGAGCGGGACGAGTTCGGCGGACGCGGAGCCGTCCACGCCGAGGCCGACCGTCGCGCCCTCCTCCAGCAGGCGGGACACGCGGGCGATGCCGGCGCCGAGGCGCGCGTTGGAGCTCGGGCAGTGCGCCGTGCCGGTGCCCGTCTCGGCGAGCCGCTTGATGTCGGTGTCGTGGAGGTGGACGCAGTGCGCGAACCACACGTCGGGGCCGAGCCAGCCGAGGGAGTCCATGAACTCGGTCGGCGTCATGCCGAACTGCTCCGCGGTGTGCTCCTCCTCGTCGAGCGTCTCGGCGAGGTGGGTGTGCAGGCGGACGCCCTTGTCGCGGGCCAGCCGCGCCGACTCGACCAGCAGGTCCCGGCTGACGGTGAACGGGGAGCAGGGCGCGACGGCGACGCGGAGCATGGAGCCGGGCGAGGGGTCGTGGTACCGGTCGATCGCGGCGGCCGTCTCCGCGAGGATCGTGTCGAGGTCCTCCACGACCTCGTCCGGGGGCAGCCCGCCCTGCGACTGCCCGCGGTCCATCGAGCCCCGGCACGGGTGGAACCGCACGCCGATCTCGGCCGCGGCGTCGATCTCCGCCGCGAGCAGGTCACCGCGCCCGCCGGGGAACAGGTAGTGGTGGTCGGTGGACGTGGTGCAGCCCGACTTCGCGAGCCAGCCGAGGCCGGCGGACGCCGCGCCGGACACGACCTCGGCGTCCATCTTCGACCAGGGCCGGTAGAGGGTCGTCAGCCACTCGAACAGCGTGCTGTCGACGGCCAGCCCCTGGCTCGCCCACTGGTAGAGGTGGTGGTGGGTGTTGACGAGGCCGGGGGTGGCGAGGCATCCGGTGCCGTCGATCCGCTCGGCGCCGGGGGCGGGCGGCGCCGGCCCCGGGCCGACGGCCGTGATCCGGTCGCCCTCGATCACGATGTGCCCGCCCGGGTACTCCTCGCCGGAGACGGTGGCGACGTGGGCGTTCTCGATGACGATCGTTCCGCGCCAGGTGGTCTCGCGGGTGGTCTCGCGGGTCATGTCGGGGGTCATGTCGCGGCGGCCTTCCGCTCGGCGGCGAGGCGCACCGCGTCCAGGATCTTCTCGTAGCCGGTGCAGCGGCACAGGTTCCCGGCGAGCGCCTCGCGGATCTCCGCGTCGGTCGGCGCGGGGTTCCGCTCGATCAGGTCGTGCGACTGGACGATGAGGCCGGGCGTGCAGAACCCGCACTGGACGGCGCCGGTCTCGGCGAACGCCTCCTGCACGGGGTCGAGCCGCTCGTCCCCGGGCGGGCCCTCGGCGAGCCCCTCGACGGTGCGGACGTCCCGGCCCTCCACCTGCCCGGCCGCGACGAGGCACGCGCACGCCGGGACGCCGTCCAGGTAGACCGTGCAGGACCCGCATTCGCCCTGCTCGCAGGCGTTCTTCGAGCCGGGCAGGCCCATCCGCTCCCGCAGCATGTAGAGCAGGCTCTCGCCCTCCCACACGTCGTCCACGGCCTCGGCGGAACCGTTGACGGTGACGTTCACGCGCATCAGGAGGCCCTCCTTCCCGCGTTCCGGTGGTCGTTCCAGGCCCAGGTCAGGGTGCGGCGGGCCAGCACCGCCAAGGCGTGCCTGCGGTAGTCGCCCGTCCCGCGGACGTCGTCGATCGGCGACGCCGCCTCCGCCGCCAGCTCGCCGAACCGCCGCGCCGCCGCCTCGCCCAGCGGGCCGCGGCCGTCCCAGTCCAGCTCGGCGGAGGCGAACTCCTCGGCGGCGGCGGCGCGGCGCGGCGTCGGGG
>NZ_SMKB01000564.1:0-390 GCF_004348575.1 Actinomadura sp. 7K534 | reverse complement strand
GGTCGGGGTTGACGCCCAGGATCCGGCACCAGCGCCGCCCCAGGTCCATCATGGTGTCGCCGTCGTCGTCGCCGGTGGCGTGCGCGAGGTGCCACATCGCGGCCAGTGCGCTCAACCGGCTGGGTCCGAGGACGTCCAGGACGGCGTCGGCCAGAGGCTTGGTTTCTGCTGGCTCGAGGATTCCGGCGTCGGTGCGGGCCAGGATCAGCGCGGCGGCGCGTCCGGCGTTCCATGGCGTCATCGCCGCGTGCGGTGTCGTGACCGGCGGGCCGGTCGGCGCGGGGGCCGCCCCACCAGTCGGGGCACCAGACGGTGCGGGCGCGCCCGTTGAGCCGCTGATGGGTGCGCCGGTGGGCGGGGTGGTGAAGTCGGCCAGGACGAGGCTGGTGG
>NZ_SMKB01000161.1:0-16494 GCF_004348575.1 Actinomadura sp. 7K534 | reverse complement strand
GCCTCCTCGAACTCCAGCGGATCCGGCGCGAACGGCGCCCTGGGGGCGGGTGCGGACGTGCTCTCGTAGTCGCCCGGGACGGGCGCCGACAGGGGCATGGGCGCGGGGACCTCCCGCGAGCGCGGGCGCGGGCGCTTCCCCGGCCGTTCCCCGGCACGGCCCTCCGGACGTTCCGCGCGTTTCGCGGCCCTGGCCTCCGCGCGGGCGGGCCGGCGCAGGATCATCGAGTTCGCCGCCCACGCCGCGATCGCCGCGGAGATGCCGACCTCCAGCGCCGCCAGCAGCCCGACCTGCCACGCCGAGGGCCCCACCGTCGCCATCCGCCCGCCGCCGAGCGGGCCGCCCGACAGCGCGCTCAGCAGCGCCACCACGGCGCCGGTCAGCGCCCCGCACACGAACCCCCACATCGGCGCCCCCTCCGACACCGGGGCGGGCAGGGAGCGGATCGTGAGGACGCCGCCCACCGCGCCCGCGACGAACGGCGCCGCCAGCGCGAGCAGCGACACCGCGGGCGCCGGACCGGGATCGGGCAGCGCGGCGAGCGGCGGGAACGCCGGGACGGCGTCCAGGAACACCCCGGTCGGCGACACGCTCGTCCCGGCGCCGACGGAGAAGCCCGGCCCGACCGCGTACGCCACGCCCCAGATCACCGCGTTCGGCAGGAACGCCAGCTCCACCAGCAGGAGCAGGACGCCGCCGACGACACCGGGGGCGAGGAGGTCGTACAGGTGGTCGGCGTCCGGCATGTTCACGGCGAGCGACCCGCCGACGAGCAGCGCCCCCGAGGCGAGCAGCACCGACAGCGACCCCGCCACGCCGATCACCAGCGAGCGCGGCCGGTCCGGCAGCAGCCGCAGCAGCGCGCCGAGCCCGGAGCGGACCCGCTGCCCCCGCGCCTCCGCCGCGACCTGCGCGGCGACGACCGCGCGCGCGGCGCCCAGCCCGCCCGCGACGACCGCGACGAGGAACCCCGCGATGAGCGCCTGCCACGCCGACGGCCGCAGCTGCGGGGACGTCGCGGCCAGCGCGAGCAGCCCCGCCAGCCCCGCGTAGGGGCCGGCCAGCGCGAGCGCGACCTGCACGACCGCCTTCCGGGGCCGGTGCGGCAGCCCGGCCTCCCGGATCATCCACCCGCCGCCGCGGTACAGCAGCGCCCCGGGCAGGACGACGACGCCGAGCGGGAGCAGCCCCACCCGCCCCTGGTCGTAGGAGAAGCCCGCGTGGTGGGACACGAGCCAGAAGTTGACGGCCGACCGGAAGACCCCGGCGAGGCCGTCGCCGAGGGCGGTCTTGGGCGCGGCGATCCAGCCGATCAGCGTGACGGTGGTCAGCACGGCGAGCCCGATCCCGATGCACCACAGCGCCGCGACGAGCCCCGTCACGTACAGCGGTCTCGCGGCCGGGGGCGGCGGCGGGCCGTCCGGCCGGCGCGGCGCGGGGCCCCTCTCCGGACGCCGCGGCGGCCGTCCCGCCGCCTCGGGGGTGGCACGCCGTCCAGGGCTAGGTTCGCTCACCCGCTACATGCTGACACCACGGCACGGCCCGGGAGCCCCGCCGGGCCCGGCGTGTCGCCTTTGTCATCCCCCGCCGTCATCCCCCGCCGTCATCCTCGGCCGCACCGCCTGCCCCGTTGCGGGGGAAAGACGCGACGCCCGCCCCGGGCGGGGCGGGCGTCGCGTCTGTCGCTCGCGTCAGAGGTTCTGCATGATCTCCCGCATGAGGACGGCGGTCTCGCTCGGGGTCTTGCCCACCCGGACGCCCACCTTCTCCAGGGCCTCCTTCTTCGCCTCCGCGGTGCCGGACGAACCGGACACGATGGCGCCGGCGTGGCCCATCGTCTTGCCCTCGGGGGCGGTGAAGCCGGCGACGTAGCCGACGACCGGCTTGGTCACGTGCTGCTCGATGTAGGCGGCGGCGCGCTCCTCGGCGTCCCCGCCGATCTCGCCGATCATGACGATGGCGTCGGTGTCGGGATCGTCCTGGAACGCCTGGAGGGCGTCGATGTGGGTCGTCCCGATGACGGGGTCGCCGCCGATGCCGACGCAGGTGGAGAAGCCGACGTCGCGCAGCTCGTACATCATCTGGTAGGTCAGCGTGCCCGACTTCGACACCAGCCCGATGCGGCCGGGGGTGGTGATGTCGGCCGGGATGATGCCGGCGTTCGACTTGCCGGGCGAGGCGATCCCGGGGCAGTTCGGCCCGATGATGCGGGTCTTGCCGCCCTTCTTCTCGGCGTAGGCCCAGAAGTAGGCGGTGTCGTGGACGGGGATGCCCTCGGTGATGACGACGCAGAGGGGGATCTCGGCGTCGATCGCCTCGACGACGGCGTCCTTGGTGAACTTCGGCGGGACGAAGACGACCGACACGTCCGCGCCGGTCTGCTCCATCGCCTCCTTGACGGTGCCGAGGACCGGGAGCGTCGTGCCGTCGAAGTCGACGGTCTGCCCGGCCTTGCGGGCGTTCACGCCGCCGACGACCTGCGCGCCGGAGGCGAGCATCCGGCGGCCGTGCTTGGTGCCCTCGGAGCCCGTGATGCCCTGGATGATGATCTTGCTGTTCTCGGTGAGCCAGATGGCCATCGCTCATGCACCTGCCGCGAGTTCCGCGGCACGCCTGGCCGCGTCGTCCATGGTGTCGACCTGCTGTACGCCGTCCAGCGCCGCGTCGCTCAGGATCTTGCGCCCGAGGTCGGCGTTGTTGCCGTCCAGCCGGACGACCAGGGGGCGGTTGACGGCCTCGCCGCGCTCGGCGAGCAGCTGGTAGGCCGACACGATGCCGTTGGCGACGGCGTCGCACGCCGTGATGCCGCCGAAGACGTTCACGAACACCGACTTCACGTCGCCGTCCGACAGGACGATCTCCAGCCCGTTCGCCATCACCTCGGCGGACGCGCCGCCGCCGATGTCGAGGAAGTTCGCGGGCTTCTGGCCGCCGAACTCCTCACCGGCGTAGGCGACGACGTCCAGGGTGGACATGACCAGCCCCGCGCCGTTGCCGATGATGCCGACGCTGCCGTCGAGCTTGACGTAGTTGAGGTCCTTGGCCTTGGCCGCCGCCTCCAGCGGGTCGGCCGCGCTCTTGTCCTCGTACTTGTCGTGCTCCTGGCGGAAGGCCGCGTTGTCGTCCAGCGTGACCTTGCCGTCGAGGGCCTTCACCTCGCCGGCGGAGGTGAGGATCATCGGGTTCACCTCGACGAGGGAGGCGTCCTCGTCGGTGAACACGGCCCAGAGCCGCTCGATGATCTCGGCGGCGCCGTCGAGGGCCTCCTCGGGGAGCCTGCCCTGCTCGGCGATCTCGCGGGCCTTCGCGCGGTCCACGCCGTCCAGCGGCGAGATCTGCACCATCGCCAGCCGGTCGTGCGGCACCTCCTCGATCTCCACGCCGCCCTCGACGGAGCAGATGGAGAGGAAGGTGCGGTTGGCGCGGTCGAGCAGGAAGGAGAAGTAGTACTCCTGCGCGATCGCGCTCCCCTCCTCGACCAGGACCTTGTGGACCGTGTGGCCCTTGATGTCCATGCCGAGGATCCGGCCGGCGAGCGCTTGCGCCTCGTCCGCCGAGTCGGCCAGCTTCACGCCGCCGGCCTTGCCGCGGCCTCCGGTCTTCACCTGGGCCTTGACCACGACCTTCGAGCTGCCCGCGGCGAACAGCTCCGCCGCGATGGCCCGGGCTTCTTCAGGGGTATGGGCGACCTTGCCGGTGGGCACCGGTACCCCGTACTCGGCGAAGAGTTCCTTCGCCTGATGTTCGAACAGGTCCACGAGGCGTCCTTAAGAGGATCGACAGCCGAATGACCACGCGAGTGGGGGTTACACGGGACTCCGTGCGGCCGGCACTCTGCGGTCCGCTCCGTCGATGCAGCCTAGTCAACCCGGCTCCGTGGTGATGCCGCCGGGTCCGATTGTCCATGAGTGTCACCGAAACGAAGGTGTGCTCGTCCTCAGGGGCGGGCACGAGTGGCACGTGAGGAGGATGAACCGGTTGACGTAGTTTGATGTACTTATTCGGGCTTCGGTGATCAACGAGGGCGGCGATAGCGGCAGGGGGCGGACATATGGCGATGGCGGACGAACGGGACACCACCGTCGCGGCACCCGTCTCCGCCGATGCCGTCGCCGGGGCGACGGCGGTCAAGACTGTCCCGCCGCGCGTCCCCACCGAGTCCGCCCCCGATTCGCCGCTCCGCCGGGCCCCGTCGGGCCGGAGGCCGGGACGGCACAGGGGACGCCACAAGGGGACGCGCACCTTCCGGCGCACCGGCGCGCTCCTCCTCGTCGCGGCCCTCATCGCCACCGGCGGCGCCACCGCGCCGGAGCGCACCGAGCCCGGCTGGGCGAGCCCCGGGCTGATCGGCGGGGGCGGCTGGCCGTTCACCGGCGTCCCGCTGCCGCCCGAGCAGGCGGACGGGGCGTCCTACCTCCCCGACAGCTCCGCCGTCCGGCTCCCGGACGGGCGGATCCGGCTCATCCCGTCCGGCGGCGAGCGGCCCGTGACCGTCGAGGCGGACGACCCCAGGGTCCGGCACGCGATCCACTCCGACAGCGCATGGCTGTCGCAGGGCACCATCCCGACCGGCGGGCTCGACCCGGTCACCGGCACCGACCCCGGATACCGCGACATGGCGGCCCGCGCACTGCTCGACCTGCGGCTCCTCACCCGCCCGAACGGCGCGTCGCTCGCGTCGTGGTACTCCAAGTGGCGGTACGCCTGGCCCCGCGACTCCGCGTTCGCCGTCGCCGCCTTCACCGTGACCGGGCACCCGGCCGAGGCCCGCCGCGTCCTCGGCTTCCTCTCCCGCGTGCAGAACGACGACGGCATGTGGGCCGCGCGCTACCACGCCAACGGCACGGCCGTGACCGACGGCCGGGCGGCGCAGCTCGACTCGCTCGGCTGGGTCCTGTGGGCGACGTGGTTCCACCAGCGGCACCACCCGCCGGCGGACGGCGAGGTCCCCGACCTGTGGCCGATGGTCCGGCGCGCCGCCGACCACCTGGCGCTCTCCCTGGACGCCGAGGGGCTGCCGCCCGCCTCGTCCGACTACTGGGAGCGCGACCCCCGGCACGAGCAGGACCCGCGCCGGCCCACGCTCGGCGTCGTCGGGCCGGTGCTGGCGGGCCTGCGGTCCGCCGCGGACCTCGCCGAGCGCCGCGGCGAGGGCGGCAAGGCCGCCGAGTGGCGGCGCGCGGCGCGGCGCCTCTCCGCCGCGGTCGACCGGCAGTTCGCCCCGTACGGCTACCCGCGCTCCCCCGTCCCCGGCGGGCTGATGGACACCTCGGTGACGTTCATCGCGCCGCCGTTCGCGGCCGCCGACCCCGCCGTGACCAGTGCGGTCATCGACGCCGCCCGCAAGCAGGCGCTGCCGAACGGCGGCGTGCTGCCGGGCGAGCGCTGGTCGGGCTCCCCCGACGTCGCCTGGACGCCGGAGGTCGCCATGTTCGGCCTCACCGCCGCCGCGTCGGGCCGGACCGGCGACGCGCTCAGCCGGCTGAGCTGGCTGTCGGCGCACCGGACCTCGCTGGGCGTCCTGCCGGAGAAGGTCGGCCCGGCCGGCCGTCCCGCCGGGCCCGCTCCGCTGGGCTGGACGGCGGCGCTCGTCCTGCTGAGCCTCTCCGCGCTGGAGGACCCGCTCCCCGTCCCGCCCGCCGACTGACCCGCGCCCCTCTGGCGGAAAACCCTTTGCCGCGGCGGCGGAGCCCTGCCTAGGCTGCGTCTGTCGATCGGTCCCGTCGTCTGGAGGCGCCCCATGTGCGGAGCTGCGGCCTCCTGCTGCGCGGCGGTGACCCGCACCGGCCGTACCGGCCACCCGTACCCCGCGCCGTTCGCGGTGCGCCTGCGGCGTGGCCACGGTGCCCCGGCCGGCCGCCGCTGATCCGCGTACCGACGCGCGCTCTCTTCTCTCCTTCTCCTCTTTCGCGTCCCGGCCGGGGCCCGAGCCGAGTCCGAACGTTCCGTTCGGGCAGGCGACGGCCCTGTTCAGCGTGTGACGCGCGCCGCCGCCTGCCCGTCCCAGGGAAGGGACGCAGGCCCGTGGCCCGCACTCCGATCGACCGCGCCCGGCGCGAACTGTCACAGAACCTCCTGTCCGCCCGCGCGGCCCGCCGTTTCGCCGCGCACGCCGGCGGCCGCCTCGTCTGGGAGGTCGGCGCCGGCCGCGGCGCCGTCACCGCGGCGCTGGCTCCGCGCTGCCGCGAACTCGTCGCCTACGAGCTCGACCCCCGCCATGCCGCCGCGCTCCGCGCCCGCTTCCGCGAGGCCGGCAACGTGCGCGTCGTCGCCGGGGACTTCCTCGCCGCCCGGCCGCCCGCCGCGCCGTTCGCGGTGGTGGGGAACGTGCCGTTCGCCCGCACCTCCGACATCGTCGGCTGGTGCCTGGCCGCACCGTCGCTGACCACCGCCACACTGATCACCCAATGGGAGTACGCCCGCAAGCGGACCGGTGACTACGGCCGCTGGACGCGGCGCACGATCAGCACGTGGCCGGCCGTCGAGTGGCGGCTGCTCGGACGGGTGCCGCGGACGGAGTTCCGGCCCGTCCCGCGCGTGGACGGCGGAGTGCTCCGGCTGACCCGCCGCCCCGCTCCGCTGCTGCCCGCGGACCTCCTGGACGACTACGCGGCCATGGTCGACGCGGGCTTCGGCGGGAAGGGCGGCAGCCTGCACGCGTCGCTGCGCCCGTACGCGGCACGGCGCCGCCTGGACGCCGCGTTCCGCGAAGCCGCCCTCGACCGGACGGCGCTGGTCGGCGAGGTCACCCCCGAGCAGTGGCTGGCCCTGGCCCGCGTCCTGCTCTAGGCGGCCCGCCGGCCGGCACCGCCCGGACACCGCGGCGGGCCGGATCCACCGGCCCGCCGCGCCGTTCCGCTCAGAGTTTCTCGATGCTGGCGTAGCGGAGGACCAGCGTCCGCACGCCGTACTCGCCGCCGAAGTCGACGCTGGCCTTCTCGCCCTTGTCGTAGACGGAGACGACCGTGCCGAGGCCGAACGCGTCGTGGGTGACCTTGTCGCCCGGGGACAGCGCCGGGACGGGGCGGTTGCCCGCCGAGCGGACGCCCGGCCGCGCCGCCATCTGCGACATCGCCGACCCGGTCGCCGCGGACGCCTCGCGCTCCCACTCGATGAGCGGTTTCGGCACCTCGCCGAGGAAGCGGGACGGCGGGTTGACCTGCGGGGCGCCCCACGAGCTGCGCATCGTGGCGCGCGAGAGGTAGAGCCGCTGCCGGGCGCGGGTGATGCCGACGTAGGCGAGGCGCCGCTCCTCTTCGAGCTCCTTCGGGTTGCTCATGGCGCGCAGGTGCGGGAAGACGCCGTCCTCCATGCCGGTGAGGAACACGACGGGGAATTCGAGGCCCTTCGCGGTGTGCAGCGTCATGAGCGTGACGACGCCGTCGTCGGTCTGCTCGGGCTGCTCGCCCGGCGGGACGGGGGCGCCCTTGGCGCCGCCCGGGATGGAGTCGGCGTCGGCGACCAGCGCCACCTGTTCGAGGAACTCGGGCAGGCGGCCCTCTGCCGGCTCGCCGTCGAGCCGCTCCTCGAACTCGCGGGCGACGGCCTCCAGCTCGTACAGGTTCTCGACGCGGGTCTCGTCCTGCGGGTCCTTGGACGCCTGGAGCTCGGCGAGGTAGCCGCTGGCCTTCAGCACCTCGCTGACCAGGTCGGCGGGGGTGAGCGTCTCGGCGGCGGCGCCCAGCTCGTCCAGCAGGGCGACGAAGTCGCGGACGGCCTTGGTCGAGCGGGTCGCCATGCCGGGGACGTCCTCCGGCACCCGGAGGGCCTGCCAGAACGAGATGCGCTCGCGGGACGCGTACGCCTCGACGCACGCCTCGGCGCGGTCGCCGATGCCGCGCTTCGGGACGTTCAGGATGCGGCGCAGGGAGACGGTGTCCTCGGGGTTGGCGAGGCAGCGCAGGTACGCGAGCAGGTCGCGGATCTCCTTGCGCTCGTAGAAGCGGACGCCGCCGACGACCTTGTAGGGCAGGCCGACGCGGATGAACACCTCTTCGAAGACGCGGGACTGGGCGTTGGTGCGGTAGAAGACGGCGACGTCGCCGGGGCGGGCCGCGTTCTCGTCGGTGAGCCGGTCGACCTCGCGGGCGACGAACGCGGCCTCGTCGTGCTCGTTGTCGGCCACGTAGCCGGTGATCTTGTGGCCCTCGCCCTGGTCGGACCAGAGCTTCTTCGGCTTGCGGTCGGCGTTGCGCTCGATGACCGCGTTGGCCGCCGACAGGATCGTCTGCGTGGAGCGGTAGTTCTGCTCCAGCAGGATCGTGGTGGCGTCCGGGTAGTCGCGTTCGAACTCCAGGATGTTGCGGATCGTCGCGCCGCGGAACGCGTAGATCGACTGGTCGGCGTCCCCGACGACGCACAGCTCGGCCGCGCCGATCCCCTCGACGTGCTCCTCCTGGGGGGACGACCCCCCAGACCCCCCGGGAACCGCGATGGGAGCGGTCAGCTCCCTGACCAGCTCGTACTGCGCGTGGTTGGTGTCCTGGTACTCGTCCACGAGGACGTGCCGGAACCGGCGCCGGTAGTGCTCGGCGGCCTCCGGGAACACCTGCAGCAGGTTGACCGTCATCATGATCAGGTCGTCGAAGTCCATGGCGCCGGCCTGCTGGAGCCGCGCCTGGTACATCTCGTACGCCTCGGCGAGCGTCTGCTCCATGTGGGTGGACGCCCGGTTCTTGAACGTCTCGTAGTCGATCAGCTCGTTCTTCAGGTTGGACACCTGGGCGCTGAACGACTTCGGCGGGTAGCGCTTCGGGTCGAGGTCGAGCTCGCGGCACACGAGCGCCATGAGCCGGTTCGCGTCGGCCTGGTCGTAGATCGAGAAGCTCGTGGGGAAGCCGAGCCGCTTGGCCTCGCGGCGCAGGATCCGGACGCACGCGGAGTGGAACGTCATCACCCACATGGCGCGCGAGCGGGGCCCGACGAGCGCGTCGACGCGCTCCTTCATCTCGGCCGCGGCCTTGTTGGTGAACGTGATCGCCAGGATCTGGCCGGGGTGCACGTCCCGCTCGCCCAGCAGGTGGGCCACGCGGTGGGTGAGGACCCGGGTCTTGCCCGATCCGGCGCCCGCGACGATCAGCAGGGGGCCGCCGGAGTGCACGACGGCGGCGCGCTGCTGCTCGTTGAGGCCGTCGAGCAGGGGGTGAGCTTCGGTCTTCGACATCACGTGCGAGTCTACGGCGCCGCGGCGACGTTTTCGGCGCGTCCCGCCCGGTCCGGCGGGCTGCGGCGCGTCCCGGGCGGGCTGCGGACGGCAGCATGTGGCCAGACGCCCTCCCCATCGGACCATCCCGCTTGACTCGATCTCCTGACCGGCGGAGCGTTTCCACTGGAAGGACGGGCTCTCCCCGCGTGCCCGGTCAGCAGGAGCGCAGGGGTCATCCGGACCCGCGCCTGTCAGGGGAGGTGGCGTCGATGACGATCCACCGGCAAGAGATCCGATCGCAGCGGGAGACCCGGGTGCAGGTCCCCGCGCCGAGGCCGGGGACGGAGCCGCAGGCCGCGGCACCGCCCGCGCAGTCCGCGGCCCGCCCGGTGCCGATTCCGGCACCGCCGCGGACGGGGCACCGCGTACTCGTGTACAAGCAGGACCCGTCGGTCACCGAACTGGGCGCCCGGCTCGCCTTCCTCCCGTTCGTCGTGCTGAACGGCCCGGCGGACGCGCGGGTGCGGATCGAGCTTCCGGGCGTCACGCCGGTCGCGCGCAACGTCAGCGGCGACTTCGTGTTCGACGCCGGCACCCCGGAGTTCGACTGCGCGCACACGTTCGCCGTCGTCCGGCAGGCGATGGCGATGTTCGAGCGGCACAACGGCGGCGAGCCGATCCCGTTCGCGTGGAACACCGACGGCAACACCGAACCCATCACGGTGTTCCCGCACGCCGCCACGGGCGCGAACGCGTTCTACAGCCGGACGGCCCAGGCCCTCAAGTTCCTGTTCTTCACCCCGCAAGGAGCGTCGGCGGAGACCGTCGTCCACACGTGCCGTTCGTTCGACATCGTCGCGCACGAGACCGGGCACGCGCTGCTGGACGGCCTGAAGCCCGGCTGGCTGTCGGCGGGCAACCCGCCGCAGACCGGCGGCCTGCACGAGTCGTTCGGCGACCTGACGGCGATCTTCCTGGCCCTCGCCCAGCCCGACCAGGCGGACGCGCTCGTGGCGCTCACCAAGGGGAACCTGCACGACAAGTCGTTCCTGGCGGACCTCGCCGAGGAGTTCGGAAAGGCGCTCGGAATGCCCGCGGGGCTGCGCAACGCCGACAACGACCTGAAGCTGAGCGAGGTCGGCAACGAGGTCCACGCGATCTCGCAGGTGTTCACCGGCGCGGTCTACGACGTGCTGGCGGACGTCTACGCGTTCGAGATGAACCGGCAGCGGCGCACCAAGGACCCGGCGCTCGTGCTGATCGAGGTCGCGTCCGCGCTGTGCGGGCTGGTGTTCGAGGCGATCGTCGCGTCCCCGGCCAGGGGCGCGCGGTACGCGGACGTCGCGAACGAGATGCTGCGGATCTCCGCGGACCGCGGGAACCCCGCGATCTACCGCACGTTCATCCGGAACCGGTTCGCGGTCCGCGAGATCACGACCGCCGTGACGCCGCTGGACGATCTGATGAGCGGCCAGATGCGGATGGCGGACGCCGCTTACACCGGGAACGGCCAGGACGCCACCGAGGTCGAGCCGTTCGACGAGCGGTCGGCGAGCCTGCGGGCCGAGCAGGACCGGTCGCGCTGCTGCGGCACGATGCAGATGCCCGAGTACGAGCTCGTCGCCCCGGAAAGGCTGGCCGAGCGGGGCGCGCTGGAGGACGATGACATCCTCCGGGAGGACATCGAAGCCCTGCGCCGCGCCTTCGGCAAGTAGTCCCGGGCACGGGTGCGCGGCGGGGAAGGCGGACGCCATGCGGGTGAAGGTCGAGAGCACCGGCGGGTTCACCGGCCGGGAGGCCGTCGTCGCGCTCTACGACACCGCCGCGCTCCCGTCCGGGACGGCCGGCCGCATCCGGGACGCCGTGCAGGCCCTCGACGCGGCGCAGGCGCGCGGTGACCAGGGGGAGGTCGGCGCCGACCTCCCCGCCTACCGGATCACCGTGTCGGAGGATTCCGGGGTCCGCGAGGAAACGCGCGTCTACGAGGTGCGCGGGGATCCGACGACCGACGACGGGTCGCCGGCCCTCCGCACGCTCCTCGCGGGCCCCGACGCGACCTGAGCCCTGAGCGGGGCGGGCTACCGGGTCTTGCGGTGGTCGTAGGCCGACTCGGCCGCGGCGTGCACGGCGGCGAGGTCGGCGCCCGTCGCGGCCATGGACGCCGCGGCGACCGCGCCCTCCACCAGCGGCGCGTCCGCGAGCAGGATGCCGCCTCCCG
Source organism: Actinomadura sp. 7K534 (assembly GCF_004348575.1). NCBI lineage: Bacteria > Bacillati > Actinomycetota > Actinomycetes > Streptosporangiales > Thermomonosporaceae > Actinomadura > Actinomadura sp. 7K534. Next base: position 5,131 of record NZ_SMKB01000161.1, on the reverse strand, counting down.
GGGCGTCCTCGATGACCATCTTGGCGGTGAGGACGGAGCTGCCGAGGTCGGCGAGCAGCAGCACGCCGTCGCCGTCGTCCGCCGTCGCGACCGCGCCCTCGACCAGGTCGACGCTCGTCCCGAGCCCGCCTTCGAGGTCCCCTCCGGCGGGTTCCACGACGGCCTTTCCGACCCCCATCGCCCGCGCCACCTCGACGACGCCCTCCGCGAGCGCCCGGCTGTGCGATATCACCACGATCCCGACCATGCGCCTCACCCTCCCTGTGCCACGACGTCCGCCAAGGCTCCCAGCACGAGCGCGGTGGACGCCGCCCCCGGGTCAAGGTGGCCGGTGCTGCGCGGCCCCAGGTAGCTGGCCCGTCCCTTGCGCGCCTGCATCGGGACGGTCGCCTCCGCGCCCTCGCCCGCCGCGCCGGCCGCGGCCCGTGCGCAGCCGGCGAGGTCGGAGCCGTCCGCGAGCGCCGCCTCGTAGGCCGCGACGGCGGGGGCGAGCGCGTCGACCATCGTCTTGTCGCCCTCGTTCGCCTTCCCGAGTTCCCGGACGCCGTCCAGCGCGGCGCGGAGCGCGGCCCCGAGCGCGGCGGCGTCCACGTCGGCGGTGTCGCCGAGGGCCTTGCCCGCGCGGCGCAGCGCCGTCCCGTAGAGGGGGCCGGACGCGCCGCCGGTCTTGGACACGATCGCGCGCCCGGCGATCATCAGCACCTTCCCGGGCGGGGCGTCCTCGGGGAGCGACCCGCCGGAGACGGCGTCGGTGGCGGCGCGGAAGCCGCGGTCCATGTTGTGGCCGTGGTCGCCGTCGCCGATGGCCGCGTCCAGCCGGGTGAGCCGGTCGGCGTCGGCGGCGACCAACTCCGCGGCGCGCCGGATCCAGGCCGTGAAGTCGTCCGCGTTCACCGGCCCCACCGCAGCCCGGGCGTCTCGACGGGGGCGTCCCACAGCCGGGTCAGCTCCGGCGTCGTCCGGCAGACGCTGATCATGCAGCCGGCCATCTCCAGGCTCGTGACGTACGGGCCGACGAGGGGGCGGGCGACGGCCGCGCCGTGCCCGTCCAGCCACCGCGCGACCTCCGCGTACGCGACGTACTGCTCGATCAGCGGGGTGCCGCCCATGCCGTTCACCAGCACCAGCACCTCCGACCCGGCCAGCGGCATGTCGGCGTCGATGGCGCTCAGCGACGCGTCCACGATCTCCGCCGCGGTGCCGGCCTTGACGCGCTCGCGGCCGGGCTCGCCGTGGATGCCGATGCCGAGCTCCATCTCGTCCTCGCCCAGTTCGAACGTCGGCGTCCCGGCCGCCGGGACCGTGCACGACGACAGCGCGACCCCGAACGACCGGCTGCGCTCGTTGACCTCGCGCGCCACCGCCGCGACCGCGTCGACAGGGGCGCCTTCTTCGGCGAGCGCCCCGGCGATCTTCTCGGCGAACAGCGTGGCGCCGGTGCCGCGCCGCCCGGCCGTGAACGTGCTGTCCTCGACGGCGACGTCGTCGTCGAGGAGGACGGAGGTGACCTCGATGTCCTCGTCCTCGGCCAGCTCGGCGGCCAGCTGGAAGTTCATCACGTCGCCCGTATAGTTTTTCACCAGGTGGACGACGCCGGCGCCGCCGTTCACCGCCATCGTCGCGGCGATGATCTGGTCCGGCACCGGGGAGGTGAAGACCTCGCCGCAGCAGGCCGCGTCGAGCATCCCGGGGCCGACGAACCCGGCGTGCAGCGGCTCGTGGCCGGAACCGCCGCCGGACACCAGGGCGACCTTCCCGGCGCGGGGAGCGTCCGCCCGCACGACCGTCCCGTTCTCCGGGTCGACCCGCAGCGAGGGGTGCGCGGCGGCCATGCCGCGCAGCGCGTCGGAGACCACGTCCGCCGGGGCGTTGATGAGTTTGCGCATGTCTCAGCTCTACCCCGGTGCGGGCCCGCGTCCCAGGCCCAATCGCCGGTCGCCGCGGCGGGGCCGATACCGGGGTGCCTCCGCGCTGCAGCGGCGCTAGGTTGCGACCCGTGACCCGAACGCGAACGATCTTCTACGACTGCGACACCGGCATCGACGACGCGATGACCCTGCTCTATCTGGCGTCCCGCATCCGGGCGGGTGAGGCGGACCTGGCCGGGGTCGGCACCGTCCACGGCAACATCGATCCGCTGACCGGGGCGCTGAACACGCTGCGCGTGCTGGAGCTGGCGGGGATCAAGGCGGGCGAGGAGGGCGTGCCGGTCGCGGTCGGCGCCGCCCGGCCGATGGCGCAGGACGTCCACCACGCGCTGGACTGGCACGGCACGGACGGCCTGGGCGACACGCACCTGCCCGAACCGGCGGGACGGCCAGCCGCCGAGCCCGCCGCCGCGCTGCTCGTCCGGCTGGCCCGCGCGAGGCCCGGCGAGCTGACCGTGCTCGCGACGGGCCCGCTGACCAACCTCGGCGCGGCGCTGCTGCTCGACCCGGAGCTGCCCTCGCTGGTCCGGGAGGTCGTCGTCATGGGCGGCGCGTTCGACCACCCGGGCAACATCACCACGCACGCCGAGGCGAACATCTGGCACGACCCCGAGGCCGCCGACCTGGTGTTCGCGGCGGACTGGCCGGTCGTGCTGGTCCCGCTGGACGCCACCCACCCGACCGCCGTCCACGGCGACTGGCTCGACCGGCTCGCGGCGCACGACACGGCGGCGGCCCGGTTCGCGGTCCGGGTCCTGTCGTTCTACGTCGACGCCTACACGCCGGTGCTGCGGCAGCGGGGCGCGGTCGTCCACGACGCGCTCGCGGCGATGCTCATGCTGGAACCGGAGCTCGGTGAGTACACCCAGCGGGCGGTGCGGGTGGAGCTGCGCGGCGAGCTGACGCGCGGGACGACGGTGTGGGACGCCCGGTCGCTGCCCGCCGAGGACACCCGCCGCCCGGTCCGCGTCGCCGTCGGCAGCGACGTCGCGGCGTTCCACGAACGGCTCCTGGCGGCCCTCACGTCGCTGTGACCGGCGGCCCCGGGCCGGTTCCGGGGCTCCGGCGTGCCGATGCCCCGCCCGCAGACTTTATTGTTGAAACTGTGATCAACACCTTGGACGACGAATCGGTGCAGCGGATCCTGGTCGTGATGGCGCATCCCGACGACGTCGACTTCGGCGCGGCGGGGACGGTGGCGGGCTGGACGGACCGCGGGACCGAGGTCGTCTACCTCATGGTCACCGACGGCGACGCCGGCGGGTTCGACGACGGCATCACGCGCGCGGAGATGGCCGCGCTGCGCCGCGAGGAGCAGATCGCCGCCGCCAAGTGCGTCGGCGTGAGCGACGTCCGGTGGCTCGGCTACCCCGACGGCAGGGTCGAGGCGACGCTGGACCTGCGCCGCGACATCGCCCGGGTGATCAGGCAGGTGCGGCCGGACCGGGTGCTGATGCCGAGCCCCGAGCGCAACTACGAGCGGATCTACCCGAGCCACCCCGACCACCGCGCGGTCGGCGCGGCCGCGCTCGACGCCGTCTACCCCGACGCGCGCAACCCGTACGCGTTCCCGGAGCTGCTGGCCGACGAGGGGCTCGACGCCTGGACGGCGCGCGAGGTGTGGCTCACCGGCGGCCCGGTAGCGAACCACTACGTCGACATCACCGACCGGTTCGACCGGAAGCTGAACGCGCTGCGGGCCCACGCCAGCCAGACCGCGCACATGGGCGACGGGCTGCCGGACATGCTGCGCGGCTGGCTGTCGGCCAACGCCGCGGCGGCCGGCCTGCCCGAGGGCCGGCTCGCCGAGTCGTTCCAGGTCATCGACACCGCCTGAACCGGGCCCGGTATCGTCACGTTCTAAAATCAATCCCTCACAAGCCGTAATCGGCGTGAGATCGGGCATGAGGCCCCATGCGACGGACTCGGGGGGTGTGTCATGCCGCAAGAGATCGAAGCGACCGCCACGTCCAGGGCCGCGGCCGAGGTGATCTTCAAGCATCTGGCCGTGGCCGAGGCATGGGCCGAGTGGGGCGGGTTCTGGACCCGCGGCAGCCGGCAGACGGCGGGCGACGACCATCCGAACGGGATCGGCGCCGTCCGGCGCGTCCCGCCCTGGCGCGAGGAAGTGGTCGCCTGGGACCCGCCCAAGCACTACGGCTACATCGCGCTGTCGGGACCACCACCACGCCGCCTCCGCGTGGACATCACGCTCGAACCGCACTACACGGGCACCCTCATCCGCTGGCACGGCACATTCGACGCCTTCCCGGGCACCGGACCGCTCCTGCGGTCGATGCTGCGCCGCCGGTTCAGCACGTACGCGCAGCGAGTGGCGTGGCATTCCGAACACTGCGAACCCGGCTGCCCCGCCCGCCTCCCAGGCGCGATCTGACGCCCGGCACCTCAACGAGGCGGACGGTGGGCCGACCGTCCGACGGACCGGACCGTCAGGGGCGGATCGGCCGGGTCAACTTGGTGCCCTCGTCGGCGGCGACGGCGAGGCAGACCACGTGGCGGTCGCCCCGCCGCCATGAGTCGGCCGAGGGGTAGTAGGAGAACATGTCGAGCGAACCGGCCGCCGGGTCGCGGCGAAACCTGCTCAGCATCCGCTCCTTGCAGCCGTCCGAGACGAGCGCGAACAACTGCCGCTCGTCCGGCTTGACAGAGCCGGGCAACTGGAAGACGGCCAGCGCCTCACCGTCATGCGGTCCGTCGCACGGGACGATCTCGACGCGCTTGACCATGGCCTGTTCCCCGTCCGCGGCGTTGGGGACGCCCTTGTCGTCGTTGACGCAGTCGCCGACTTTGATCTTCTTGACGTCCACCCCCTCCGCCTCACGGGACGTGCCGTTCGAGCCACTGGCGTTGTCCGACGAGAGAAAGGAAGTACCTTCCAGCGCGAGACCGGCCGCGATGAACACCAGCCACAGGCACGACATGACGATGCCGCCGATCGCGAAGCCGCGGCCCTTCTCGCCGGTTCGCGCGATCTGGCGGAGGGCGACGATCCCGAGGATCACGCCGAGGAGACCGCCGAAGCACCCGAACATGAAGGCGACCTTGGACAGCGTGTTGCTGAACTGGCCCTGGGGCGGGGGACCGTAACCGGGGCCTACCGGCGGCTGCGGGCCGTGACCCGGATGGCCGGGCATCGGCGGCCAGGCGTGGCCGGGGCCGCCTCCTGCGGGCGGGGACGGGGG